>DASWXS010000051.1:0-10554 GCA_036405375.1 Bacteroidia bacterium | reverse complement strand
TTTTATGCTTTGAGGGTTTAAGGTGTGGAAATACATTTTTTGGTATCTTTATAGCCTATGTACAAGCTGCTTTCCTTTTTCTGGAAAAATAATATACCGCGCTGGACGATCCTGCTGATCGATATATTTATTTGTGCGTTTTCACTTACACTTGCATTTTTCCTTCGCTTCAATTTTGCGAATATTCCTGAAGCAGACCTGAAGACATTGCCCGTTGCATATTCTGCTACTTTGATCATCCGCTCGATTACTTTTATTTTTTCCAAAACCTACAAAGGAGTAATTCGTTATACAGGTTCAAGGGATGCAATACGTATTTTGCTGGTAATTATTGCGGGTAGTGCTATGCTTCTTGCATTCGACCTGATCACCCGCTTCACACACGGGATGTATTACATTCCATTATCTGTTATCGTGATTGATGCGTTGGTGACGATGTTTATTATGATCTGCTCACGTTTGGCGATTAAAGCTATCTATTTCGAAAGTAAGAATCCTGAACGCCAAAAAACCAATATACTTATTTATGGAGCAGGAGAGTCGGGAATGATCACTAAGCGTACATTGGATAGAGATGCGGCAGTGAAATACAAAGTGGTAGGTTTTATTGATGATGATGAAAAGAAGAAAGGAAGAAGTTTTGAAGGTACTTTTGTTTATCCCCCGTCCAAACTGGAAGAGCTGATTAAAGAAAAAGAAGTAGATTCGGTAATTATCAGCATACTCAATATTTCTGCACAACGCAAAAATGAAATTGCAGATACCTGCATCAATCTGAATGTAAAGGTGCTTACCGTTCCTCCTGTAAGTAAGTGGATAAACGGGGAACTGAGTTTTAACCAGTTAAGAAGCATTAATATTGAGAGTTTACTGGAACGTGATCCTATAAAGCTGGATGTAGAACAGATTAAACAACAGGTAGAAGGAAAAGTGGTACTGATAACCGGCGCTGCCGGATCAATCGGGAGCGAAATGGCACGCCAGATTGTTTCGTATGCCCCGCAAAAATTGGTATTACTGGATAGTGCCGAAAGTAACCTGTATGAATTGGAAATGGAGCTTTCTGAACAGCTGGCACCTTCAAAATTTGAGGTGGTGATTGGTGACATCCGCAATAAGGAACGACTGAATAATGTTTTTCAAACGTTTAAGCCCCATCTCGTTTACCATGCCGCAGCATACAAACATGTACCCATGATGGAAAACAATCCTTCAGAATCGGTATTGACTAATATTCTCGGGACAAAAAATGTGGCTGACCTGGCAGCTGAGTATGGTGTAGAAAAATTTGTAATGGTTTCTACTGATAAGGCGGTGAATCCAACCAATGTGATGGGAGCTTCCAAACGCATTGCTGAAATTTATATTCAATCACTGGGTAAACAGTCCAGGACAAAATTTATCACCACCCGTTTCGGAAATGTATTGGGATCAAGTGGCTCGGTTATTCCCCGTTTCAAAAAACAAATTGAAAATGGCGGTCCTATCACCATCACGCACCCTGATATCACCCGTTTTTTTATGACCATCCCTGAAGCCTGCCAGTTGGTACTTGAAGCAGGATGTATGGGCAAAGGAGGAGAGATTTTTGTTTTTGATATGGGCAAATCGGTTAAGATTATTGATCTTGCAAAAAAAATGATCAGGCTTTCAGGTTTGCAGGAGGGCAAGGATATCCAGATCATTTTTACCGGGTTGCGACCAGGAGAAAAACTGTACGAAGAACTATTAGCAGATAGTGAAAATACGTTACCAACACATCATTCACAGATATTGATAGGTAAAGTGAAGGAATATGATTTTGCAGATGTTACTGCTAAGATTAGTGAATTGATCCAACTCTTCGGTAAGCAAAATAATACCGCTATTGTTTCACTAATGAAATCTATTGTTCCTGAGTATATCAGTAATAACAGTGAATTCGAAAAACTGGATAAATAATGAAGAAGATTTTTTTACTTGCATTTCTGCCCTTGTTCGCATTTTCGCAAAAACCGCAGGGTGCTAAAACGGCTGCCGTTTCAAAACCAAAGCTGGTTGTTGGGATAGTAGTTGATCAAATGCGATATGATTACATTTTTCGCTACTGGAATAAATTCGGTGATGGCGGATTTAAACGGCTGGTAAATGCAGGCTTTTTTTGCAAGAATACAAATTACAATTACGTTCCTACATACACGGGCCCTGGTCATACATCCATATACACAGGTACGTTTCCTGCTGTTCACGGGATTATTGCCAATGAATGGTATGATGTAAAAACGGGCAAAGAAGTGTATTGCACCGATGATAATTCGGTAACACCTGTTGGGTCTACTGATAAATCTGGCTTGATGTCGCCAAAAAACATGCTGGTTACTACAATCGGGGATGAGTTGAGATTGAGCAACCTTCAGCAATCAAAGGTTATTGGAATTTCGTTAAAAGACCGCGCTTCTATTTTACCTGCCGGTCATAGCGCCAATGCTGCTTATTGGTTTGATGGAACAACGGGTAATTTTATTTCATCCTCTCATTATATGAAAGAGCTTCCGCAATGGCTCAATGATTTTAATGCAAAAGCCCTGGCAGTAAATTATTTGAGTAAAGGATGGAATACCCTGTTGCCAATCAATGAGTATACAGAGAGCACGGCAGATAATATGCCATATGAAGCGACTCCTAATAAAAAAGCCCAACCTGTTTTTCCGTACGAGTATACATCTTACATTTCAAAAAAAGACCTGTCGATTATTAAGGCTACTCCACATGGAAATACCATTACAAAGGATCTTGCTATTGCTACGCTAAAAGGTGAAAAATTAGGAAAAGGAAATTTTACCGATATGCTGTGTGTGAGCTTTTCTTCTACCGATTATGTAGGACACAGTTATGGATCAAAGTCAGTAGAGATTGAAGATGTGTATTTAAGACTGGATCTTGATCTGAAAGAGCTGTTTGTTTCGCTGGACGCGGAAGTAGGGAAGGGGAATTATGTATTGTTTTTAACTGCAGATCATGGGGCTGCTGAAGTTCCTGCTTACCTGCAGCAACAAAAAATACCAGCAGGATTGGTGGAAGAAAGCAAAGTAGAAAAAGAACTGAAAGGATATTTGTTTCAGCAATATGGCGATTCGCTGGTAATAAATGTAAGTAACCAGCAGGTTTTTCTGAATCGTAAACTCATACAGGATAAGAAACTGGAATTGGATGCCGTTCAAAAGAAAGCGGCTGATTTTTTGCTTTCAATTGATGGTATTGCCGAAACGTATACGGGTGATGATATGAAGCGATTTGCCTATACTGGCAATAGCTTTAAATCACTACTGCAAAACGGCTACAATTTTAAACGGAGTGGCGACGTATTGTTTCGTTTTAATGTAGCTTATTTTGAAGCCTACATGAAAAAGGGAACAACGCACGGTGCAGAATTCTCTTACGACACCCACGTTCCGCTTTTGTTTTACGGCTGGGGTATCAAACAAGGATCAACAGTTGAATCCATCTCCATTACCGATGTTGCCCCAACTATCTGTTCGTTACTGAATATTCCTTTTCCTAATGGCTGCACCGGCAAGCCTATCAAAGCTGTTTTAGATAAGCAGTAAAATACCCATCAGTGGGTATGTGCCTGCATGTTTTTAGTTTTACTTTAGTGGTGAAGATCAGCTAATGAAAAAACTATTTGCAAAAATTTTACCTGTACTTCTTGGCATCCCGGTAGTTGTGGGTGCTTTATTATTTTTTAATAATAAGAAAAAACTTACTGAAGAAGAAGCCAGCAGCCAGGAGCTTCAAAAAGACAGTGTGATAGGGATTGTGCCTCCGCTTCCAACTAATGCTAATCAATTCCAGGAATTTACCGTCAATTCAGATAAAGACACAGTTCTTATAATAAATACCGGATCCATGATCAGCATTCCTAAAGGAGCTTTCGTGGACGAAAAAGGAGATTCGGTAAAAGGAGATATAAATATTGTTTACAGGGAATTCCACTCTTTAGGCGAGATCATTCTTTCCGGAATTCCTATGGCTTACGATTCGGCAGGCATTAAGCAACAGTTCGAATCGGGTGGGATGTTTGAAATAAACGGGTTACAAAATGACAAGGAGATTTTTATCAGGAAGGATAAACAGATTGATGTTTCAATGGCTTCATTCAATAATAATACGGATGATGAATTCGGTCAATATAAGTTGAATAAAGCATCTAATAAGTGGGACTATATAAAAAAAGATGAGCGAATGGAAGTTAATGTGCTCGACAGTATAAAAAAAGAAAAGCAATTAAGAAAGAAAATAAGTATGATCAAACCTATACCCATTCATACTTTTTCTATTGATGCCGGGCAGTTTCCACACCTGTCCGCATATAAAGATGTTATATTCAAAGTATCTGACAAAACAAAGTACTTTAATTACTATGAATCCTGTTGGTTGGGAGCTAAAGTGGAAGCCACAAAAAACAAAGGGGAATATCGGATCGTTTTTAAACGAGGGAAAGATACTATGGAAGTATTTGCAACAAATTTTGCAGAATCAAAGGAGTTTAAACAACAGCTGGAAAAATTTGAAAAGGCAAGCAAGGAGATGGCCAAACGGATAGGATTGGAGTTGAAAGCAGATTATGATCAGTTGGCCAGTAAAGTGGAGCAATATAAAAACGCTCTCGGACAGTATGAAGTTGCACGTATAGCATACCAGGAATTTTTGGATGAGGAAATAAGGGTTGAAAAAGAAAAGGAAAGAAAGAAAACCGATCCGAATTATGGTAACGACATTATTTTTAGTGCCTTTAAAATTGGCAGCTTTGGCGTGTATAACTCGGATTGCCCGCAGATGTATCCAAAGGGAAGGGAAATGGTTGCCACTTTTGTAGACGATAAAAACGCTAGAATTGCAATACGAAGTGTTTACCTGTTCGAAAAAGGAAGAAACGTTGCGTTTGGTGTGAATTATAGAAAAATTCCTTTTGATCCAAAGAAGGAAAATGTTTTGTTGGTGGTAACACAAAATAAGGGAATTGCGTCAGTTACATCTGCGATGATAAATGAAAAATGCCGTAATACCAATCACCCGGCGTTTACCTTACAATTCAATGAAAAGAAGCTGTATACCCCACAGGATATTAATGATATGATATTTAATCAGTAACAACGTGATGATGGAAAAACTATTTTTTTTAATTCTAGGTTTAATATGCTATAGTGGATATGCACAGGATAACGAAACAAGCACGCATACCATAATAAAAGTAGTCAAGCTCCCTGAATTGGTTATTGAATTTAGCGGTAGTGTGCTAAAAGGAAAGAGTCATACTATCAAAAAAAGTGATATTCAAAAAGCGGAACTAACTATCCCTACAAAAGATTGTATCTGGTATGAGATAGTGTCGTACGATGTAACCGGGAATGTGAATGGTAAACCCAAAGTGGCCAGCTATCGCAATTCATATAACAAATATACGTATGGTGATGACATGGGAAAATTAAGTAAAGAGGTTGTTACCGGAAATTCTATCCTGGTAGATAATATTAAAATAAAGGATGTTTATGGAAAAATACGCAACATGCCAGCAATGAAAATTAAAATAACTCCCGGATGAACGAATGTTGATTAATTAAACGAAACGAGCGAATATTGCCCGCTTGCATTTCTTTCAATGCCGTATAACCTGTAATTATACGACTCAATATCTAATAAGGTACCAGGTGTATAACCCGGGTCAACACAGTTTACCCAAACGTTATCAGTGCTGTTGTATTTATAAATATATCCTACACCTCCGCTAGTTCCGCAGGCATATAACTGACCATTATGCACAGTAAGTGCAACACATGCAGCAGGCAGGTTGTTTGTCCCGGTTTTGGACCAATATGTTCCTCCGCTTGCCAATTCGTTTACATAGTTCATTGAAGCAGAATTATTCCCATCTTTTGTCATTGCGCCTGCTGCATACAATTTACCATTGAATGGAAGAAGATAAGTTACATTTCCATTGAACCCGGCCCCCGATTTTATCCAGCTTGCACCGTTAGAATAGACAATGTTTTTTTCGGAACTTGAATTTATTGATCCTCCCATGAATATGGCATTATTGAAATAAGTTGTTGCATACACATATGGATTGGAAGAAGCCAGCGGGTTCGAATAAGCCAATACACTAAAAGACGAAGAAACCCTTGCTACTGATGTACTATAAATGCTGGCTGAAGTTACAGCACCTGCTGCATAACAATATATTTGAGATCCGCTATACAAGCAGTTAACAGAACCAACCGCATTCGTATAGGTAGTTACCGTACTTCCGGAAGTATACATATACCCAAGCGGGCGATACGTGGAAGTGGTGTTAGTGGTGTACTATCCTCCAATAATATATCTTCCGTTAAAAAGGTCAACATCACTTACGGTCCCGAAATTTAAATTGCTTGGAAAAGAATGCAGCGCATAGTCGTAATAGCTGGCTATTTTTTTTGAGCTTGCACTACCCAAAGTACTGAAGCTGCCCATTACAAACAGCTGATTATCCACTGTTTTAATATTATTAATAACTGAACCTGTGGTGGCAATGATCATCCTTGAAGTTATTAAGGATGATGAAGAGTTAGACTGGGCTCCGTCTTTAAGGTCTTTTAAATTGGCAACATCCAGGTCCTTTTTTGGATCGCTCTTTTTACAGGAGAATAAAAACAATATGCAGGTTAACAGGAGAAAGATTTTAGTCATTGCATGTGTTATATAAAGTTAGCCAGGTTTCCACTTTCCTTTTTTCTCACGCCTTTTTCGGTCATTTCTAATATGCAGGCTTCATTTACGCTGTCGTGTTCAAAAAACAGGATCCAGTTTTCCTGTGCAGCCTGTTGTAAAAGCCTTTCCTTTTCTTTTAGAGTTTCCAGTGGACGTACATCATATCCCATTACATAGGGAATAGGTAAGTGACCCGCAGAAGGGATAAGATCGGCAGTGTAAAGTATTTTGCGGCCTTTATATTCAATTAATGGCAGCATCATCGCATCTGTATGACCATAAACAAATTTCAACTCAAAGCCGGGAAGAAATTCACCTTCTTTTTCAATGAATTTTAATTGCCCGCTTTGTTCTATTGGTAAAATATTTTCTTTTATAAAACTTGCTTTTTCTCTCGGATTTGGTTCTGTTGCCCATTTCCAGTGCTGGGCATTACTCCAGTAAGTGGCATTTTTAAATGTAGGCACCAGTTTAGTCCTTTCAGAGTCAGCATATTTAATACTTCCTCCACAGTGATCGAAATGCAGGTGGGTAAGAAACACATCTGTAATATCATCAAAGCTAAATCCAGCTTTATTTACTGATTTCTCAAGCGTATCGTCGCCATTCAGGAAATAGTAACTGAAAAATTTAGCATCCTGCTTATCACCAATCCCGTTATCAATCAGTACCAGGCGGTTTCCGCTTTCTACAAGCATACAGCGCATCGCCCAGTTACACATATTATTTTCATCTGCAGGATTGGTTCTGTTCCAGATACTTTTTGGAACAACGCCAAACATTGCCCCTCCATCTAATTTAAAATTCCCACTGTTTACCGGATGTATTGTCATAGCAAATCAATAAAATCAGCTTCTAATGTAGGATTTATCGTCCAACTATGCAAGTATCCGGGTAATGGATCCGTTTAAATAATGGAATTATATACTGATGCGGATTCCGCAGATTACACTGATCTGATTTAGGTAATGCAGGAAATTAATTAACACAGATGTTAGGTTTCTGTGTCATTTTTTGTGAGATTTATCAGTGAAATTTGTGAACCTTTCTCAGCGAAGCTAAATCTGTATTTTATTTCAAATGGAAATGTACAGATAAATGTACAAGGTTGCCTGTTTTGTATTGATCGTTTGCAGAGTAACAGTAGATTAGTTTTCCGCTTTCTGTTTTTAATTTGAGTTCGTAATGCTCGCCGGCAAAAAAACAGTCTTTTACAGTTGCAGTTAAATGGATATTCTTCGCAGCTTTCGATACAATCTTTATATTTTCGGGGCGCAGTAGTATACTGCCTTTTTTTAAAGGAATTCCTTTAGTAAGATCGAGGTCTTTTTTGGTAAGTTCGAAACACTTACCAAATAGTTTTCCTGTTTCCAGGTCGTTGGGATTCCTGTAAAGATCAACAGGGTCACCACTTGCTTTTACAGATCCTTCTTCCATTATCATCACTTCGTCGGCATAACGTAGGGCTTCCTGTGGGTGGTGTGTAACAAAAATGCAGGAAGAATTATTTTTTACCAGGTTCTCCCTGATGAATGAAAATAGCTTGTCTCTTTTTCCGAAATCAAGATTACTGAACGGTTCATCCAGTAAAAGCAATTTTGGAAATTCGGCCAGGGCTCTTGCAATCGACAAACGCTGACGTTGCCCGCTGGAAAGTTCTTTGGCTTTTTTATCTGCGTATTTGCTTAACTCCACAGCCCGCAATACCTGGTTTGCACGGTTGTTTTTATATTCGTTGGTATACCCGGCAAGCAGGTCAGTAATATTTTCTTTAACAGTATTGTTTTCTAATACGTAATATTCCTGGCTCACCAGCTTCATGTCTTTATACCCGGGAATAAGATTGTATGCGGGCCCTAGAACCTGTTCATCATTGAATTCAATAGTTCCTTTTTGAAGATCAACTAATCCATAAACACATTTAAGCAAGGTAGATTTCCCGCCACCGCTTTTTCCCAAAAGTGTTAAGATTTTTCCTTCCTCCAATTCCAATGAAAGGTTTTTAATCCCTTTGAAGGAGGAGTTAGCCGGATAGTTAAATGATATGTTCTTAACGGATAAAATGGCTTTCTTTTTTACAAAGATGTATTGAAATGCCCGGGCTTTGAAGCTGAAAATAAAATGATATCAAAAATGCCGTGTTCATTACCTTTTTGCTATTTTTATAGTTCAAAAAAAATCTGTGAATTTCTCCTGTAATTGTTGGTTTCTGATGCTGTTTATGTGTTTTATGCACATCAGTTTCTTTGCGCAGAAATTCACCATCAGCGGAACGGTAAAGGATAAAACCAATGGAGAAACTGCTATAGGTGCCAATGTGTATCTGAAGGAAACAACCATTGGAGCAGCAACCAATGTATATGGTTTTTATTCTATCAATGCCGAAAAGGGAACCTATATTCTTGTTTGTTCTTATTTAGGTTACGAAGTATTTGAAAAGGAAATTACACTCGATAAAAACCAAACTATCAATATTTCTTTACAACCTGCCGCGGTTACAACCGAAGAGGTAGTGATTAATGCCAAAGCTGATGATAATGTGAAGAGTACGCAGATGAGCTCGGTGCAGATGGATATCCAGCAGATCAAAAAACTTCCGGCATTTATGGGCGAAGTGGATGTGTTAAAAACCATTCAGCTGATACCGGGAGTAAAATCAGCAGGAGATGGTCAAACGGGCTTTTATGTTCGAGGTGGTGGCCCCGATCAAAACCTGATCTTATTAGATGAAGCAGTGGTATACAATGCCTCTCATTTAATGGGGTTCTTTTCTGTATTTAATGGTGATGCCATTAAAAATGTAAATCTTATAAAAGGTGGTATGCCCGCTCAATATGGTCAACGTCTTTCTTCGGTGCTGGATATTACTATGAAAGAAGGCAACAATCAGCGTTTCCAGGTAGATGGAGGCATAGGACTGATCTCATCACGTCTTACGGTACAAGGGCCAATAAAAAAGGACACCGCTTCATTTATCATATCAGCAAGAAGAACCTACATTGATGCAATCGTAAAACCTATTTTTAAGCACCGCAATTCACCTTTCCAGGGAACGAGCTATTATTTTTATGACCTCAATGCAAAATTCAATTACCAGGTCAATAAAAAGAATAAGATCATGCTTAGCGGCTATTTTGGCCGCGATGTTTTTAATTTCAAGGATGCCGATGCAGGCTTCAATATAAATGTTCCATGGGGTAATGCCACAGCCTCTTTGCGCTGGAATCATATCTATAATGAGAAATTGTTTTCCAATACAACGGCAGTATTCAGTCATTATGATTTTACACTGGGAGCTTTGCAGGACAATTTTGAATTCAAACTTTTTTCCGGTGTACGTGATTATAACCTGAAGCATGATTTTTCCTGGTTTCCGAATGCGCGTCACCTGGTACGATTTGGAGCGAACTACACTTTTCATACATTTATTCCAACCACAGCAAGTGCCCAGCAGGGTGATGTTAAGTTTGATCTTGGCGGGATCATAAAATTGTATTGCCACGAAGCGCAAACATATGTTGGGGATGATATCAAGATTACAGAAAACCTGCAGGTTCATGCAGGATTGCGCTTCGGGTACTTTGCACAGGTTGGTCCGTTTACGCGCTACAAAAAGAATGAGTTTTCTAAAATCACTGATACCATATATTATAACCAGGGAAAAAAGGTGAAAGATTACAATGGCCTGGAGCCACGCTTTTCTATGCGTTATCGCCTTAACAAGTCTTCTTCTGTAAAGGCGAGTTATACGTACAATAAACAATATGTTCACCTGGCAAGTTTGTCTTCTGTTTCTTTGCCAACAGATGTATGGATGCCCAGCAC
>DASWXS010000050.1:0-8232 GCA_036405375.1 Bacteroidia bacterium | reverse complement strand
AGCGCCTGCGGCTGTGTGGTGGGAGAAGTGGCTGCAATGAATGAAGTGCAACGGAATGGATTGCGGACACTTGTGCAGCTTTAGCGAGCCATCCTGCGAGTGGAGACGAGGGTGGAAGCACGGGAATAGTGAGGTACGAGCTATGGGTGCGACCTATGTAGCCAGCGTGGCAAAATAATAAGAAATCCGCAAAGCGGGCCTTAGTGTATGCCACGCGCCAGGTACACAAGCCACACCAAATTACAATTGAATAACAATTACAAATTTTGGTGTGGCGCAGCCCGAGGCGACCCGCAGGCGAGCCAAATTATGGGCAGCCGGTGGGCTTAAAAGCTGCTGGACCGCAGGGAAGCTGCTTTTAAGGACAAGGAAGGCTGCCGTGAGGAAGCTCGTGCAAACTGCAAAATGTGTGACAAACTTTTAAAACCCGACCGGAGGGAAGGGCAATACAGCGTTTACTTAAAGCCTTAAAAAATAAACGCTCAAAGTAAATGCTGTATTGGTTTGGCGCATCATTTTGCTTTGCACAAGCTGACGAACACCTTATAACCTGCGTGTTAGCCTTTATGTATAGAATGTTCTTTCCTGGAACGAAATGCTCTTTAGAAACGATCTGCCGCGTTAGGGATTGCAGCGGATATCCTTTTTATCCCGCAAGGTAAAAAGATAGCAGCGGAAAGCCCGACCCTCTGGGGAACGTCCATATTGTCGTTTTAAGCAAAATTCTTCAGTGCTTGTATACCCTCCAATTTTAATTTAGGAAAGGACAACAAGGGAAGTGGACTAGTATGAGTATATGCAATTGGAATTTCAAAGGCTGTAACAATTACAGAAGTAATTTTAAATGTTTCGGCATCGTTTACGTAGGCATTTAATTTAATCAGATTTTGTTTTAACCATTCATCTCTGTTTTGGTGTTTTTGAATGTATTTTTTGCCCTTTGGATTTAAGTATTGATCTATGTCTGTTTTAAAATCGTGAATGGATTTTGATTCAGAAGTGTTTTTGCATTCTATTGAATAGATGACTTGTTTCTCCTTATCAATTGCAAAAATATCAATATCACCAAGGTCTGTTTCTGCATCAAGCTTGGTTTTAGGCTTGATTGGTATTTCTTCCTTTAAAATCTCGAGATCGGAATTTTCCTTCAACCACGAATGAACTTCCGCTCGGAAGTGATCTCCTTTTTTATCTGCATATTTTGCAACTAATTTATTTATAGCACCGTTTTCGGAACTCCATAATGTACCATTTACCAAATGCATATATATGTTATCAAAAGCTGCGTACAAATGACGATAACTCCAGAAATAGATAGTTTGATTATCCTTTATCAGTTTTGCTATAGGTCTTCGCAAAAAAGACAGTGCCCGGTTGTAATGCCACACCCTTGTGTCTTTTTTTCTAAACCCAACGGGAGGCTTGTCTATATCCCAGCCTTGAACCAAAGTGAACGCATTTAACGCGGCTTTAATTTCTTTGTCGCTCCAGTTAAATTTGGTTTCTTTTAATTTTTGGAATAAAATTGGTTCTTCAATGCCAACCGTTGAACCATTGTTTGAACGTGTAAAATTGACCAAATCGATCAGGAAATCATGAAGTCTTGTGAATGTGATACCTAATTCACTCAAGAACGCTTCTTCGATTTCTTTCAGTTCATTGGAATTTGAATCTTCAATGTTTGGAACACTAAAAAGGTCTTCATAGCCTGAATCGAATTGATTTAATTCTATTTGTGTTTTGTTGAAGCCGTAACGGAGCATTGTAGTATTAATGGATTCATAATCTACTTTTATCCTTCCACATTGTAAAAGCTCCATTTTTGGGTCATATAAACCGAGGAAAATTCCATCGGATAAATTGGCCCATGCTAACATTTCTGTCATAAGGGCCACCAGTTTATCAACTTCATCAATGCCCGGATTTTTTTTGCCCTCAACCATGTTATGTGCTACTATTAGTTCTATGAGGCACCTGAGTGATAATGCTGTTTTTATGCGATCCTGTTCTTTTACAAACTCTTTATAAATAAAAACTGGGTCCACTCCGAATAATGCTGTACGAGCAGGTAAATCCAGCCGTTGAATAGCCCTTTTTTGAACGCAGGCTTCATGGCCATTCAACAAAATGGGTAGCAACAACATGATGTCATATTCCTTTAGGAGTTGAATGAGTTGCTGATTTAAAACAGAAGCAATATGTGAACAAAGTTGTTTTTTATTCTCGGTTGAATTTAGATCCTGGGAATTAATCTTAATCCCGAAGTGTCGAGTTAAATTTATTCTTATGTCAGACAGATCATATTGTTGAACAGCCCTATATGCTGGAACATATCGGCTTTCTAACATTATGTTGTTCGCATTGCCAAGAATACTTGACATTTTAGCTGTACCAACCGGAATGCGCAGATCGATTAATTCCTTTATTTTTTGTTCTGTGTTTCCTGCCTTACTTTTTAAAATTTCCTTTAAAAAATGGGAGATCACATATCGTTCGCCTTTGTTATCTGGTTTAGCATACCAGTTTATCAAGTCAACGGGTATAGTGATACTTATATTTGGGCCATCAGTCACAACTGGTATGTTTATTTTTTCTAATGGAATTTCTGGAGGAATGTCCTTTGCTCTCATCTCGGGTTTATATCGAGGGTCGAGTATAACTTTAACCATAAATGGTGATGCAGTGTGTAGATCAAAGTCACGTGCAATATCAGGACTAAGTACCATTAGCCAAAAGGCAAGCATTTCCAATTGTGAATTGATGAACTGCGGATGGTGTGTTTTCTCCTGATCATTTATAAACCAAATTGGGCGAGGAAAGTTTTCTAGGAGAATAGCATTTTTATTTACATCTCCTACTTCTGTATAGAACGGTGCATATTCGCTATAGTTATACACAGAGATGTTTTCAGTTTTACCATTAATTGAAATTGGCGCTAGATGCTCCTTCCGTTTTTCAATTGATTGTTTTATATATTTTTCTGAAAGCCTTGGGTGAAATATGATAAGGTCCGGTCTTTCTTTTCCTTCAGGCCAAATACAATCCTCATTTCCTTTGTATGCGGCAAAAACTGAAAGATTACCCGCTTCAGATTTGATATCACATTGATTCACAAATTCAGTATATGCTTTTGCAAACTTCCATAGCATTATAGGATCGGCTTCTTCAGTATTGATAATGTATTTCAATTCTTCAATTTGAAAGAAAGTGCCAATTGAATTTTCAGTAGGTTTTGGAAGTAATTTTGTCCAGGGCTTTTTATTGTCGTTTGTAATATATAGCGTAAAGGATTCGAAATTATCTTCCGCAATATTTTGATTGATAAACTTTCCTGCTTCGTTAATGACAGTCTCCCTTCTTTGAGTGAGAAATTGTCGGAGCTTTTTTTTACCTTCTACTTTATCAATAAAACAAATATATGCCAGTTTGTTTAAATCGCATAAGAATACAGCCTCCTCTAAAGTACTTTTATTAGAGTACTGTGGCAAGGGAACCGGAATAATGTTCCATTGCATTTTGAAGAGGGATTGAAGTATTTCAAAAAAGCTGTTGGTCATTTGTAATTCCATTTTACCCAATTTAAGAGATGAACTAAATTATTCAATAACTGAAAATGATGCGATTTCTTTCAGGAATTCTTCGCGTTTAAAGAAAAGCGGAACGAATGCCTTTATGGTGGATTCGATTACATGTATCGAATTTGAAAGGTAATCATCCATTGGGTTTTCTTTGTCGTAGGTTCGTTCCAATATCATACGTGTAAACTCCCCGGTATGCTCAACTTTTGATAGTAGAAAGTAATTCTTGTATGCTTCAACCAATAGTTTAATATGCTTGTTATGTTCCTTTAGCATATCAGTAATGGAAGTTCCTTTGAGAAGACCCTTAATGTTGAGATCAAATTTTATTTCATTAGGAAGCAAATGGCGATAATTTGAATTAATGATTTCGAGTTCATCCTTTTTTTCCTGTGCAGGCAACAAGCCAAGTGATTCCATTTTTTTTAAATAAGAAAGGTGAAAGCGGATGTGATCTTTGCGAAGTTCTTCGGTTTTTCGTTTTATGGTATCATCATCCTGCTCGTTTGGATCAGTATTATCAAATAACCAACATGCAATAATGGCGTCAGACAGGTTGCATCTGATAAGTATATAAACTGAATTTTTTAAGTATGCTCCATTCTCGCGTTCGCTAAGCTTTAGTAATTCTCCTGCTCCTGCAAAATTTTCGACTATCTTATCAAGCAAATAGAACACAAATGCAGTAGGATCATCATCCAGGGTAAGGTTGTTTTCCTTGGCCTGCTTGCTGAACTCGTTAAAGTAAAGATTGGTGAATGCTATTATTTTGTCTCCTACTCCTGGCTTCATATTAATATCTGTCAAACATAAATTTTACTTTTCTTTCTCTGTCGGCTTCACTTTTTTCGTAGGTAATTCTTTCATCTAAAAACTCAATATGTTGTGCAAAGCGGTACGATTTTTCCTTTATACTTTTTACTATTGAAAGTATTTCCTCATATTGTTTTGCTTTAACATCAGCCCAAATGGTATCACCACTGCCAAAGAAAGAGGTATCAACCCAATCAATTTTTTTGAAGATAGCCAAATTCTGATTTTGGTTTAAAAACTCTTTCACGAACTCATTAATATGGCCTTTGAATGAATGACGGACGATATCAAATATGATTTTTAAACCCGCCTGATTTGATTTCCATTTTTTGAGTTGCTCTTTTAATGTTCTTATGGCGCGTTTTGTGTTAGCGGCATCAAGTCTTTCGAATAAAGCGTTTCCGAAATGCTCGCCAAATGTGTACCTGGGAGTTTTCAATAATAAGGCAAGTGCATCTTTAATCATTTTTTCAACGTTGGGTAACTGCCAAACAACTGACAGGTTTTGATATTCCCTTGTACTTAACGAGAAACTGTTGGTGGTGATGTGTTTGAGGTATTCTGTAAAGAAAGATGGATCTACTTTAACTAATTCAAGAAAGCATTTGAAATCGTGATCGAAGATGTTGTCGAGATTATCTTGCTGCAAATACGTTGCTTTGAGTAATGGAATGTGCCCTTTGAATTTGGAAATGTGTTTAATGAAAAAGTCATGTTCCAAGATTAAACGTGATTTACCGGTGGTATTTTGCTTATTTATTTCCTGTAGTAATTTTACATGGCAATCTTTTTGAACTTTAATGAATTTATCTATATGCGAAAAGGTATCGATGTAAGAAACATAATCTGTAACGCCTTTGAATACTTTTTGCAGATCGGCAACATGTTTTTTTTGAACCTCGGCTGCAGGAATGAGTTGATAGAAATACAGCAACCAATGTACTTTTGCCTGATAGTTGTTTTTGATAAGCAAGTTATACAGCTCATCTATGTGTGTTTTGTTGCCTGATTGGATTATTGTATTGACCACCTGCCAGGAATTAAAGTATGATTGATTCCCTGAAAGAATTATCTCTTTTAGCATGTTAAGGCCAAGGGTACTGTTTTTAGTGTAATTGGAGGTTAGCACCGTTTCTAAAGAATAACGTATTTCGTGATTTTTACCGTACTTCCAGTTATGAATAAAGAGGTATTCTTTATAAAAGACCTTGAATTGAGCAATGGTTTTGAATGAAAAGGTTTTTGCTATTTCTTCAGCCTTTAACTTTCGATACTCTTCATAGTTTTCAAATTCAAAATCTTCTTTATCGCGAAGCCTGTTGTAACTTAATACCAAATAGTTTTTGTATTGCTTGTTTGTGAATTGTGCTTTAAGTGCCTGGAATTTTGGATGAAGCACTTTTATACGGGTAAACCAACTGATTAAACTCTGAACAAGGTAACAATGTTCTAATGATTTGGGACTAAGGTGCTTTTCGATGTGATTGACCACAAATTCCGAATCATAAATGTACACATCAATGGAATTGAATGTGGATTGCTGTTTGTACTGATGAAAGAATTCTATAACTTCTTCAGGCTGGGTTTTAGCATAAATATTGAGCATTTCCCACACGGTTTTACGAAACACTTTAATTGGATCGTTTAAGGGTATATCATAATGGTAGAACGAAATGACATTTTTTTGCCTGCTGGATGACGAAATATTATAATGGGTTCGCATTAAAGCGGGTATTACATCAAAGTATATGGCAGTGTGCAGTTTTTTCTTATGATTGCTTTTAAGTTGCTTAATAAACTCGGTTTGACGGTAGAACCCACGCCTGTAATCTTCATAAGAAAAAAGCAGGTCGCTTACAAACGCCTTTTTGAATTGCAGATAGGTTTGAGGGTTCTTTTGTACATACTCGAAGCCAAGTTCCAGGGCAGGAAGGTAATCATCGCTGGGGTAATAATAGTAACGGCATAGAAGACCAAGGAGTTTGTCTGAATCACTAACAAAAACCCTGTTCTGCTGATTGTCTTCTCTATCAAACACTGGGCTTTTAATTGCTGGTTGTTTTTCTAATTTGTAGTAAATAAAAGCGAAAGTATTTGCAGAACGATAAAACCAAAACAGGTCGAGAAATTTAAAGGCTATTTCTTCGTTTGTTTTTATGTTTTTCCACAAAACATCAAGAAATGGATTTATTTTTTCATACACGTTTTCATAACCAAAGGTGTTGTTGGCCGGGATGACGGTATCTTTTATCCTTGAGTTGTAATCACCAAAGTAATTGTTGAGAATAACCGAAAAATCGAGCACTTTGTCTTTAAGGAATACTTTGTAGAAAAAATAAGTTGAAAGTACCTGGTCGGAAATTTTAACCATATTCATATCAACAGATGTTTCAAGAAGCTCGAGCTGCTCTAATTTTTCAATTGATTCGTTGAACGTGTACTGATCTATTTTGAAATTTTTACACAAGCCGTCCATGAATTCTTCACGTGACCTATCAATTGAATAAAAGAAGGAAACAAGGCCAAGCGCTTTGAGCAGGTTTTTATCTTTAAGTACATTTACATCTGTAAGAGCTAAACCAAAATACTGATCATATAGGACGGAAACATCATTAAGATCAGAAAGGGATTTACTTTGTTTGGCAACTTTTGCCGCCATGATTGCAAGGCGCGGGTTGCCATTGGCGATATCAAGTATCCTGTTATAATAATCGGGATTGGTAATATTAAAATCGCTGCTTTTCAGGATTTCTTTAAGCTCATCATGAGTTAGTTTTTTGATGTTTTGTACCTCAGGAAGAAACTCTTTACATTTTTCGGTGAGTATTTCAAGAGCATAATCACGCACCGTTAAAACAATTTTGATTTTTCCTTTCCTGCTTTCACGTAGCATTGCCATTAAGGTTATCAAATGTTCTAATTGCCTATTAGCATCATCAATGAGTACAAGGTAATTTTTATCAGGTTTTAGATAGCTACGGAGATCATCATAAATTACTATGCCCTTGTTGGAAATACAATAAACTGTGAATTTTTGTTTTGTGTCCTTTTTAACTTCATCCAGCGCAGCAAGGGCTAAACGTGATTTACCTACACCAGGTGCACCGGTAAGAATGGTGATTGAATGGCCTTTGATATTGGCAATAAGTGTTTTTAATTCTTCATCGCGAAAGTAGAACTTATTGTTTAGTGGGGTGGCTATACCCGTGGCACCATACTCTTGCGCAAAGGTTTTTGGAGTTAAGATTTGTGCTGTATCAATTTGAATGCCCAGGAATTCTTTCGCTATATGCGGGCAGCGACCATACAGGCCCATTGCGATGGTGTGAGCATCTTTGAAAATTACCTTGACATTTTTCTTTTTGTAAAATTCAATGATAGGATTTGATTCTTTACTATCAAGTGTAGAGTTGTGACAATAAATTATTTTTTGAATGGATTTGACTTTAATTTTTGTAACCTTTTCATTAATGCACTTATTGATATCATCCTTTATTTTTTTAATGAATGCTGCTTTACTATCGGACCTTTCTTTAGTGGTATATTCCACCAGAACATATTTGCCGTTTTTGAGTTTGAAATAGGTATCGGGTGTTCCTTTTTTTGTTTTTTGTTTTCCGACCTGACTACCGGTGCGGTGTAACTCGGGATATTCTGCTTCGGTAAAGTACAAATAGGCATCGCAAACGGTTTGAAAGACTGAATCATTTATTTTAAGAAGTTTTGATTCGATGTCGTGAAGTTTACTCATTGTGGGGTAGATTTTGTAAGTGCTAATTTACCTAATTACCACCGAATTAGGTGTGACAACATGAATTAAAGAATGAGAAAGAAATGAACT
>DASWXS010000049.1:0-2936 GCA_036405375.1 Bacteroidia bacterium | reverse complement strand
CAATCAATTTGAATTATGAATTCGACGTTGCAAAAAATTTCACACTGGCTCCTTTTGTTTCTGTTATGGGTTATCGCAGCAGTTATTACTGGGGAAATCCTCATTATCCTTACAGATATTATCGTTACAGGGAAACTCTTTTACCGATTGGAGTAAAAGGTACTTATTATTTTGATAATATTTTAAAGGCAAATGAAAAATGGGATTTCTATCTCGGGGCTTCTGCCGGGTATACATTCAGAAAGTATGTTTGGGAAGATGGTTATTATGGCGACAGGGAAGTTTACCGTTCAACGAGTTTTTTATACCTCGACGGGCATATTGGGGCTGAGTATCACGCTACTGAAAAACTGGGCATTTACCTTGACCTATCAAGTGGAATGTCAACATTAGGAATGGCTGTACACTTCTAGTGTGCTCATTCCTATAAGTACGGGCGGGAAGATCTTATTCGGATCTTGTTTTCAGGAAACAGGAAATTGCATAGTGGTCAGTAATAGTTTCTTCCTGCCTTGTATAATTATATGATTCGAACCTGGGATCGTGCATGATGTAATCGATCCGCTGAAAAGGAATTTTTCCGGCATAAGTAGTACTTGTTCCTTTCCCACTTTCAGTAAATGCGTCGTTCAGGTCACCTTTCACTTTACGATATGCAAAAGATGAAGGAGTGTCATTAAAATCGCCGCACAAAATAATTTTGTATTTGCAGGTACTGATGTGTTCTGCCACCATTGCAGCCTGTGTTGCCCTTACCAGGAAAGCACGCTTGAGCAAACGAAGAATACTTTTAGAACCTTCTACTTCTTCCGTTTCTTTTTCTTCTATAATGTCGTTAATGAATTTGTAATCTTTCTTCCCGAAATGTATGGAAGCAAGGTGCATGTTGTAAATCCGCACGGTGTCTTTATTAATCAACACATCAGTATAGATGCAGGAGTTGTTCCACTTCGTATTGAAATTGATCTTCCCTTTCCGTACAATCGGGTATTTGGAGAAGGTGGCAATTCCCCAGTGATCGTTCTGCCGCATGGTAGTAGTATACTCAATGTGAGAATACTTGGTATTCAAAAAATGGGTAAGTGTATCGGTATTATTAAAATCATCTTTATCCTCCGAAGTGTAGTACTCCTGGAGGCAAAGTATATCCGGGTTTTCATCCGACAGCATATTGAAGATCTTTGACCGTGATTCTGTATTGTGGCTCCAGTTGTATAAATCGAACAGCATACAGTTATAGGTCATTACTTTAATATCCTTATTATTCGGAACAGAAGAAGAAAAATCGATCTGCACATAGGAGAAGAAAGTATTCCAGCCCAGGCAGATCACAATAAGCGACCACAAGGCAATGGGTTTCCACTGTATCAGCCAGTACAATACAAAGAAAAGATTTACGGCTAATGTAACGGGATAACCTATGCCGAAAAACGCCAGTAGCCAGAATGCATGGGGGTTGATGAAACGTGCACAGTAGGATAAAACAAGACTGATGATGGCAATGTAATTAAGCCATAGCATTAGTTTATTAAACCACGACAGTTCTTTTCGTTTCCTGTAAATAACCAACTCCCTCAGTTCCGCAAACGAAAGTCTATTTCTGAAATTGAACACTTGATATATTAATAGGCTTCTGCAACCCTTGTTTCTTTAGAAAGTTTATAAATGTGGCCCAGGATATTTTTATCCAATTCGGTAAGAGGAATATTTCTCCTGCTCATCACTTTTTCTGCAACCTGTAACGCTTTGTCGAGCCTGTAATCTACAAATTCTTCCGCACCTCCCCAGCTGAACGAGCGTATAAAATGAATCGGGAAATCAGCACCATAAATGTTTACATTCACACCAACCACCGTTCCGGTGTTGAACATAGTATTGATTCCGCATTTACTATGATCGCCCATAAACAAACCGCAGAACTGCAGGCCGGTATCAACAAGCTCCTGCAAACCATAGTTCCATAGTTTTACATTACCGTAATTATTTTTAAGATTGGAATTATTGGTATCTGCACCCAGGTTACACCATTCGCCAATTACAGAGTTACCAAGGAAACCATCGTGAGCTTTATTGCTGTATCCAAAAATTACAGAGTTGTTTACCTCACCACCCACTTTGCAGTATGGCCCGAATGTAGTAGCTCCGTATATTTTGGCTCCCATTTTAACTTCGGCATGCTCGCACAAAGCAAACGGACCGCGGATAAGACTGCCTTCCATTACAACAGCATCTTTACCAATATAAATATTGCCATTAGTTGTATTAAAGATAGCTCCTTCAACAGAAGCACCTTTTTCCAAAAATACTTTTCCTTTTCCAATAACTTTGTTCGACTTACTTAAGGGCTGTGACTTGCGTCCTTTGGTAAGCAAATCAAAATCTTCTTTAATTGCCTCGGCGTTTTTTGAAAATATATCCCATATATATTTTACAACGATAGGCTGTGATGAAGATTCTTTAAATGTGAACCTGGAGTTTGATTTCTCCGGGTTGAAAATACGTTCTGTTCCGGTATTTGCGGCAACCACTGTTTTGTTATACATCAATACCTGGTGATCTCCTAACGCTTTGATCTCTTTCAGCAAGGTAGGGTTCGGGCATACTTTTCCATTGATCCAAATGTTGTTTTTCTTTTCATGGAAAATACGTACATATTTTTTTGCAAGATAATCGCTCGTTTGGTAAGAGGTTTTTGCCTTCAGGTGATTTTCCCATTTTTCCCTGATGGTTAAAATCCCAATCCGGATATCAGCAACGGGGCGCGTAAATGTAAAAGGAAGCAGGTCAATGCGACTGTGATCGTCAAATAATATGTAGTTCATAATTAGCTGTTTATTGCTTATTAGCAGGTTTAAATCCGGACTAAAAGTGCAAAAAATGTTCTAATTATTCAACAGGAATAAGACTAAAAAAGCCTTTTTTCGACCAAAACTTTA
>DASWXS010000048.1:0-1940 GCA_036405375.1 Bacteroidia bacterium | reverse complement strand
CGATGAAAAGGGGAAGTTTGTAATGCGTTTTCTTGATCCTGAATCGAATGATATGAAGGAAATGACAGTTGAAGACTCAGAGGTTCGCATTGATTTCACTGCTGTTGTAACAGATGAAAACAACAAGCCTATTCCCAACCTTCTTGTTTTTTTGAAAGACGATAAGAAAAAAACAATTGGCTCTGATACAACCGATGCAGAAGGGAAATTGAATTTCAAAAAACTTTTAACGGATAAAAATTATCTTCTCGAATTTGATGAGGAAGACACCCGGCTTTCCGGGTTTCAAAAGATCGTTATGAAAACAGTTAAAGGTAAAGTGATCAAGGAAATCATTCGTTCTAAAGATGGTTTTGCATATCACATTTTAAAAGGCGATCAAAGCGAGCTCAACGACCTGTATATTGATGATCCATGGTTGTCGGTTCTTAACTTTAAAAACAGCCAGGAGAAAAAGGAGATCGTTATAGAAGAAAAGGTTCAGTATTCTTATGGTTCATTTGCTGTAGATGAAGCCGCAGAAAAAATTCTGAATAAAGTGGTCCAGATCATGAAAGACAATCCAAACATAACTATTGAATTGGTATCTCACACCGACTCTCAATCCAGTAGCGAATTTAATCAACGTTTATCCGAAAAAAGAGCCAGGGCAGCCGTTGATTATGTTGTTAAAATGGGTATCTCAAGGAAACGCCTTAAAGCTATAGGATACGGAGAATCCCAACTAAAAAACAAATGCGCCGATGGCGTGGTTTGTTCGGAGGACGAGCATGCCGAAAACAGGAGAACTGAGTTCCGTGTAGTAAGCGAAAAGAAATAGCGTATTTCTTTTATACCCTGTTGTAGTATAAAGTTGGATATAAATAATTGCGTCAGTTCTCGACTCCGCCTGCCTGTCGCCTGTCTGCCGATAGGTAGAGCAGACATGGCTCGACGGGACATTCTTTTATTGTTTGATCAGCTTCAGCGTTTGCTGACCCGCATCAGAGTTTATTCTCATGTAATAAATTCCTGCTCCTTTCAAACTCAGATCAAGATTTACATTTAGCTGCTCTGTTCTATTTGTACCGAAATCGTTAACCAGCTTTCCTGAAGCATCATACAATTTTACAGAAACCATTTGCTGGTAATTAAATTTTTGTTGGATGATGTACTGATCTTCAGATATAGTTTTAATAAGCAGAACCCCTGCCACACTTGAGTTTAAGCCTACAGCATTATTTTCTACCACCACTATCTTTTGTGCAGTATCTATACAGGATGTTGAGCTTTCTGTTGTAAGAAGTATCGTGTAAATTCCTTCCTGCTGGTATGTATATATTGGAGCAGCATCAGAAGATGTTCCCGTCCCATCACCAAAATCCCAAGCATTTGTAGTTGCATTTGCTGAGAAATTATAAATATTAACTGTTGCTCCGGCACTCAAATACACAGTGTCTTCGCAGGTAAAATCTGCCACAGGTACTTCTATATTGTTTATAGTAAACTGTGAGCTGTTATTGTCGCACGATCCGGCAGTATTCACATCCAGCAAATATGTTCCTGCCAGCGATACATTAAGTGTATCTGCAGTTGTTTTGTTCAGGCTTGTTTTTATCGGAGCTCCGTTTTCATCTTTCCAATAGTAATTCCACGGACCTGCACTATTACCTAAAGCCACTATCTGTCCTCCGTTTGGCGCAGAACAGGTTGGATCTACTTTGGTTGAAGTAACCTGTAAAGACGGATCAATAGTTATATTAAGCGTAAAGCGTGCGCTGATGGTTGTGTCGCTTAATGAAAATGAATAAGAAGAACTCCTTAAGTCTGTTGAAATGCCTGTATAACTATCGTATAACAAAATGCAGGCACCTGAAGGGAACGAAGAAACGTTTTCTGCAGTAATAGTATAGTTGCCCGGGTGTCCTGTAGTTGTTTTAACAGGCATAGAGAAATTAGAT
>DASWXS010000047.1:0-9356 GCA_036405375.1 Bacteroidia bacterium | reverse complement strand
CAGCATTCATAATAGGCTTATTCCTGCTAACGGCTTTTGCAAATGCGCAGGCAGTGAAATTCAGAAGCATAGGAACTGAGCAGGGACTTTCTGTTGGTTTTGTGCAATGTGTTATCCAGGACCAAAAAGGTTTTATGTGGTTCGGAACCCAGGACGGTCTCAATAAGTATGATGGTTATGAAATGACCGTTTTCAGGAACAATCCTAAAGAAAAAAACTCAATCAGCAATAATGATATCCTTTGCATTTATGAAGATGCAGGCAGCACATTGTGGATCGGTACAAATGGTGGCGGCCTCGAAGAATATGATCCGGCCACAAGTACATTTGTGCATCATCAGAATAAAACAGGCGATAAAAACAGTTTAATAAATAATACGGTGCGTTGTATTTACCAGGATAAAAATGGTAATATATGGGTAGGCACAGATATGGGTTTGAGCAAGTATGAACCTAAAACCGGTAAGTTTACGAATTATGAATACAAAGAGGGCTGCACCAATTGTTTATCAGCAAGTATTGTTTATGCAATTACTTCAGTTAAAGATGGTGTAATTTGGATTGGTACCCAGGATGGGGGTTTGAACTCTTTTGATGAGACAACAGGTAAATTCAATTCGTATCCGATACCGCAAGAATTTTTGTATACCGGTAAGCAGGAATACCTCAACCAGTATCGTATGCGTATTATATCATTGTACCCAAAAGCAGATGGAACCATGCTGGTGGGAACAGACGGAGGCGGACTCGGCCTGTTTGATATGAATGCCCGTGTGTTTAAAAATTTCACTACTTTTTATTCATCAGGAAACCCGGAGATTGTTGCAGAAAATAACAGGATCTGGTCAATTGCAAAGGACAGTAAGAACGAATTCTGGATTGCCGCCTATGGTGGAGGTCTTATTCAGTATAATTCCAATACCGGGAAATATGTGATGCATCAAACCCGGAAAAATGATCTTACTTCTTTGAACAGTAATGATGTATACAATGTGTTTATTGATAAGCAGGACAATGTTTGGGTTGGAACTCAAAATGGCGGAGTGAATGTATACTTTAAATACTCAGCCAAATTCAAACATTATGAAACGAGTGAAAACTCGGAGCTGATGCTGGAGAATAAGTTCGTTTTTACCATCATGGAAGATAAAGGTGGTGTGATCTGGCTGGGTACTGATGGTGGCGGAATTCAGACGCTCGATCTTAAAAATAAAAAAGTTGGGAACAGGAATGACCTTATAAAAAACGTTGCAAACAAATCTATTCTTGCATTAATACAGGATAGGGAAGGAGATGTATGGATCGGCACCTGGGGTTCGGGTTTATACCATTATATTGCAAAAACCGGTAAAGTAGAATCATTGCTGGATAATGATCCTATTTATGCAACTATTGTTTCATTGTTCCAGGATAGCAATGGTGATGTGTGGGTTGGTACTTACAACGGAGGACTGTTCAAGTACAAAAAACAAACAGGCTTGATGAAGCGTTTTACTCATTCACAAGGTTTGTCCAATGATGTGATCTTTGGATTGTTTGAAGACTCTGATAAGAACTTATGGATAGGAACCGAATCGGGCGGGGCATGTATGAAAAGCCTGAAAGATTTTGAAAACACCTCAAAGCCGTTTAAACACTATTCGAGAAAAGAGGAAAAAAATGTGCTGAGCTCTGAAAAAGTATTTTGTTTTTATGAAGATCAGCAAAAGAATATGTGGATCGGAACTTCGAATGGTTTAAACAAAATTGAAAAGGCTTCCGGGAGTATTTTTTCTTACCATGAGTCAGATGGATTACCAAATGGTAACATTTATGGAATAATACCTGATAAGAAAGGCAATTTGTGGATGACCACAAACAAAGGTTTATCACGCTTTAATCCGAATGTAGAAAACGTAGATGGTTCCGCGTTCAAGAACTTTGATCTCAAGGATGGTTTGCAGGGAATGGAATTTAACCAGGGTGCTTATTTTAAGGGAAGCGATGGGAAAATATATATCGGCGGCGAAAATGGCTTGAATGTTTTTGATCCCGATCATATTGTAGATAACCCGCACTTGCCGAATGTGTACATTACTTCCTACAAACGATTTGGTAAAGAAGTGCTTTTTGATAGTGTGATCACAGGAAAAAAATTCATTGAGCTGGAGTACAAGGACAATTCTTTCTCCATAGATTTTGTGGCGCTCGATTACTTAATGCCTTCCGAAAATAAATTCCAGTACATTCTGGAAGGTGTGGATGATAAATGGTCTGCGCCCAGTACATTCAGGCACGCTACTTATACACAACTGGATGGGGGCGAATATGTGTTGAAGATTAAAGCATCGAACAGTGATGGTGTATGGAATGAGCAGCCTCTTGAAATTCATATTCGTGTAAACCCGCCCTGGTGGAAAACAAAATGGTTTTATACTATAAGTATTATTTTGATCACAGCCGGAGTATTTGGATTTATTCGCTACAGAACGGCCGCTATTAAAAAAGAGAATAGGATACTTGAGCAGAAAGTAGAAGAGCGAACACACGAGCTTGCGCAAAAGAACAAAGATATTTTAAGCAGCATCCAGTACGCAAAACGTATACAGGAAGCTATACTTCCGCCTAAAGCAGCTATATTCAACAAACTTCCCGAAGCATTTATCCTTTACAAACCAAAGGACATTGTAAGCGGAGATTTTTACTGGTTCAGTGAGAAGAACAACCTGAAAATTATGGCCGTTGTGGATTGCACCGGGCATGGTGTTCCGGGCGCGTTCATGAGTATGATCGGGCACAACCTCCTGCACCAGATCGTGAACGAAAAAGGTTTTTATGATCCGGGTTCCATTTTAACGCAATTGCATTTGGGCGTTCAGTCTGCATTAAAACAGGGGGTGAGTGAAGAAGTTCGTACGGCAGACGGAATGGACGTAGCCATTGTAAGTATCAATACAGAAACGCGTGAAATAAAATACTCCGGTGCAAACCGCTCACTGGTTATGGTAAATGCAAGCGGAGAACTGGATCGTATAGAAGCAAACAAATTCCCGATAGGCGGCTCACAGCTCGATATGGAACGTGTATTTACAACCCATAGCAAAACGTTGAACAAAAAAGATACATTGTATATGTTCAGTGATGGATACGCTGATCAGTTTGGCGGGGAAAAAGGCAAGAAGTACATGGTAAAAAGATTCCATGAATTCCTTTGCTCTATACAGGAATACCCAATGCAAACCCAGGCCGAAATGCTGGATAAAAATATTGAAGCATGGCGCGGAGAATATGAACAAGTGGATGATATACTTGTTGTCGGAATTCGTTTATAATTGATCTTATTTTATAGCAATCAGGATAAGATCTGTTACAACACTTTCATCAGTAGTCGGAAAATTCTGACGTTTTAACTCAACCATGCTGAAGCCGGTTTTTTCCAGAGCCTCAACAAGATAACTGCCTTCATGATAATGCATGAATAGTTCATCGCCCGCACTTCCCGCTTTCATTCCTGATTTATCATAGTCGTCTTCCATAGTGCTGATGTAAATAACACCACCCGGACTCAGAATGTTGAATGCATCACTGATCAGTTTTATCGCATCCTCTTTCGGGAGATAAGGAAAACAAAAGCCGCACATCAGTGCATCGTATTTTTTGGATACTGAATAAATTTCCCTGCAATCCATTATTTCGAATGTTGCAGTTGGATTATTTATTTTTGCTAATTCTACCATATTGGGTGCAAGATCTGTTCCGTGAATTTGAAGATCAGGTCTTTTATCCAATAAATACTTTGTAATATTTCCGGGTCCGCAGGCAAGTTCCAGGATACTTGCTCCTCGCTTTTGAATGGCATTACAAAATATATCCAGTGTATCGTGGTACAAACTCACATCCATGAATTTATCCTGGTATTTATCAGCGTATTTATTGAACAGGTTTACTGCTCCTTTTGTTTTTTCTGCTTTCTCCATATTGATGTTGCTATTAAATATACAAAATTAGTATTGATACAATGTTTTTCTTTCTGTTGCGAGCTCCTCCACGGCTTTTTCTATCTCCGGAACCGTGCTTAGTAATTGATCAAACGAATCGATTACGAAATAAGTACCCTGTAAAATATCCGTTCTGAAATTGGTGTTAAAGATAGTTTGAATATCAAAATCAATTTTCTTTGAACGTGAGCTCAAAGCATTTTTTGTTTCACCGGCTGAAGAAATAACTCCCGCACCAAACGCATTAATCTCACGATTCTTGTAGATCATGCCAAACTCAATGGTAAACCAGTACAAACGCCCAAGTTTTTCAATGATCAATGGATTATTGATATGCTTTAACGCAATGTCGCCTATACTTTTAAAAAAATCGCAGTAGATTGGATTGCTTAATAAAGGTGTATGGGCAAATACATCGTGGAACATATCAGGCTCCTCCAGGTAATCGAGCTCGTCCATTTTCCTGATCCAGCAAGTCGCAGTGAATTTTTTCTGTGATAGCAGCCTGAAGAACTCATCCTGCGGACTGATACATGGAACGGTGTGCAAATTCCAACCTGTTCTTTGTTGTAGGATGTTGTTTACCTCATTAAAATCAGGGATGCGATCGGGTCTGAAATCCACAGTTTCAAGCGCTTCCAGGAAATCGTGCGAAACATACGCTTCCAAGTTTTTCAGCTGCCGGTCGAATAATAGTTTCCATACGGCAAAGTCCTCTTCGGTGTATTGATTGTAGATCTGTTGTGTTGGTTTGATTCTCATACTGTTTTGAAATTATTAGGAAATGAAAAAGCCCCGGCGTTTCTGCCAGGGCTTTATGATGAATGAATTTATTGCTTATGGATAGGTACAATGATTCAACACCCCCGACAGGTTTTGTGGACTATAATAATAGGTGGTGTTATATTGATTCATTTTCATTGTGGGGCAAATGTATAATATAAAATCGATAGTCAAAAAGAAAATTAAGTTAAAATAGCTTTTCTCAGCGCAAGAGTTTATTTACCTGTTCAGCAAATTTAAAGTCTAATCCGCTGATACCTCCTGCATCATGAGTAGACAAGTTGATCCGAAGATTTTTGTATCCGCCGCTCCAGTCCGGATGATGATTAAGCGCTTCAGCTATCATTGCAACCCTTGTCATGAAAGCAAAATTCTCACTAAAGTTTTTGAACATAAAATCTTTATAGATAAAATTGTCGCCAGCTTTCCATCCGTCTGTAGCGGCTAATTGCTTTTTTATTTCTTCGGGTGATAAGGCTTTCATAATTTTCAATATTTCCGTTTAACCATCTATCCTAACTACGCTTTGAACACCATTTACTTTTTTCAGCTTACCGATCAGTTGAGTTAAATGTTCGGTGCTGTGCACGTAAACCATTATTGTTCCTTCAAATACACCGCCTTCCGTATCGAAATTAATGGAACGCATGTTTACGTTGTATTGTGTTGAGATCACTTTTGTAATATTATTCACCAAGCCAAGTTCGTCCGTTCCTTTGATCTTGATACCGGCAAGGAATGAGATCAGGTGCTGGCTGTTCCATTTTGCCTTTACTACACGATAAGCGTAGTTCGATAACAATTGCACCGCATTCGGGCAATTAACGCGGTGAATTTTTATTCCCTCACCAACAGTAATGAATCCAAATACGTCATCACCAGGAATAGGTGTACAGCAGGTGGATAGCTTATAATCCAGCTTCTGCATGTCGTCACCGATCACCAACAAGTCAGATTTCCCGCGGGCGTCTGTTACCAGTTTCTCAAGTGTTGGTGCGGCCTGTTGTTCCACTTTCGCTGTGGCGAACTTCTCGGGATGTGTTTTGAATTTTATAAAGTCTTTCAGCGATTTCAGATCAATTGCATCTTTTGCTACCCTGTAAAATAATTCCTGGGTATTAGGCAATTTCAGGAAATTTGCGAACTCATGAATATTCTGAACCGTGAACTCAAGTTTTTGTTTGTAAAATTTTCGCTCTAAAATTTCTCTGCCTTCTTCTGCTATCTTCCGATGCGCTTCTTTCAGCGCATGTTTTATTTTTGATTTCGCTTTTGCTGTAGAAACAAAATTGATCCAGTCTTCTTTAGGAGTTTGTTTGTTCGAAGTAAGAATCTCTACCTGGTCACCACTTTTCAGTTCGTAGCTCAACGGAACAAGTTTGTGGTTTACTTTCGCTCCAATGCAATGTTGCCCAACTTTGGTGTGAATTTCGAAAGCAAAATCAAGTGCTGTTGCTCCAAATGGAATGGTACGCATTTCACCACTCGGTGTAAATACAAAAATTTCTTCGGCAAACAGGTTGAGTTTAAAGTCATCAATAAAATCCATTGCATTGGCTTCCGGACTTTCCAGCAATTCGCGGATCTTGCGTAACCAGTCTTCCAGCTGCCCTTCTTTACTATCGCCCGAGCCTTTGTATTTCCAATGCGCAGCGTAACCCATTTCTGCGATCTCGTCCATACGTTTGGTACGGATTTGTACTTCCACCCATTTTCCATCCGGGCCCATTACAGTTGTATGTAACGATTCATAACCGTTTGCTTTTGGTGTAGAGATCCAATCGCGCAAGCGTTCAGGGCTTGGATGATAAAAATCGGTGATGATAGAATACACACGCCAGCAATCCGTTTTTTCGAGTTCGAACGGAGTATCAATAATAATGCGGATCGCGAAGAGGTCATAGATCTCTTCAAACTCAACGCCTTTATGTTTTATTTTATTAAAGATCGAGAAAATAGATTTCGGCCTTCCATAGATTTTTGATTTGAAACCCTGCTCATTCAGGATCTCTTTTATTGGCTCAATGAATTTCTGAATGAATTTTTTTCGCTCGGGTTCACTTTCCCTTAATTTAGTTACAATCTCGTCGTACGACTCGGTATTTGTATATTTTAATCCAAGATCTTCTAGTTCTGTTTTAATAGCATTCAGCCCTAAACGATGCGCCAGCGGAGCATACAGGTAAAGCGTTTCAGAAGCGATCTTGATCTGTTTCTCACGCTTCATGCTTTCCAGTGTACGCATATTATGCAATCTGTCGGCAAGTTTTATCAGGATCACACGCACATCATCAGACAAGGTGAGCAACATTTTACGGAAATTTTCCGCCTGTAAAGAAGAGGTTTGATCAAACACACCGGAAATTTTGGTAAGCCCGTCAATGATCTTTGCTTCTTTCTCGCCAAACATTCCACGGATATCATCAAGCGTAATATCAGTGTCTTCCACTGTATCGTGCAACAATGCACAAACGATGGAAGTAGTTCCTAACCCAATTTCTTCAGCACAGATCTGGGCAACAGCAATAGGATGATAAATATAGGGTTCGCCTGATTTACGGCGCATTTCCTTATGTGCATCAACTGCTACTTCAAATGCTTTGCGGATTACTTCTTTGTCTCCCGCTTCCAGTCTACGCTTGCAGGCTTTAAGAAGAGCTTTGTATCTTTTCAGGATCTCCTTCTTCTCTTCTTCCAGGTCTATCTCGTTCATAATGGTTTTATTCGAAACTAAGTTACGAATTATAGGATTAAAATTTAACGATAATGAGGTAAAATTTAGAGAATAAGCTCATAATTCCGGACCAAAGAAAAGCGTATATTTAGGCGCATAATTCGTTTTACAAAAAAAGATCAATATGTCACGTCCACCAGTACATTACGGAGATTATTTGCAGTTAGAAAGAATCCTCGATTCTCAGTTACCTGAGAGTGATAAAGAGAAGCTGGAAGCGCATGATGAAATGCTTTTCATCATCATCCACCAGGCCTATGAGTTGTGGTTTAAGCAAATCCAGCATGAGCTGGACAGCATTCTTAACCTGATGGGCGGATCAACTGTAAAAGATAACTCGCCTGATCTTCAAACGGTGGTGCATCGCAGCCACCGTATCGGGATCATATTGAAAGTATTGGTGCAGCAAATCGATATCCTGGAAACGATGACCCCAATGGATTTCCTTGATTTCCGCGATCTGTTGCGTCCTGCATCGGGTTTCCAGAGCTGGCAGTTCAAGATTATTGAGGCTAAGCTGGGATTGAAATTTGAACATCGCCATGGGCAGGCATATTATACTTCACAACTTCGGCCAAGGGAAGTGGAAATGATCAAACAGGTGGAATCGCAACCATCACTTATGCAGATGTTGAATACCTGGCTGGAGCGCATGCCATTTTTTGATGATAACGAATTGTGGAAGAACTTTAATGCAAAAGCTGAAAAGGCAGAGAACCTTCACGTTTTTTGGAATGAATACAGGAACGTTTACATGGATGGATTGGTGGAAGGAGAAAAGAGCCAGGTAAAAGTATTCGATGAGATCTTTCTCCAGGACAAGGCTTCTAACCCGGAAAATCAATTAAGTCCTAAGGCTATGCGCGCTGCACTTTTTATCATGTTGTACCGTGGTTACCCATTGCTGCAATACCCATACCAGCTGCTTAACAATCTTTTGGAAATTGATGAGCAGATGGCAACCTGGAGATTCCGTCACATCAACATGGTTCATCGTATTATCGGAATGCGTGTAGGAACAGGTGGAAGTACCGGCAAGGAATACCTGATGGGCGCACTGAGCAAGCATTATATATTCAAAGAGATCGCGATGCTGACCAGTTTCCTTATTGAACGAAGAAGATTGCCGGCACTAAGCAAAGAGCTTGAAAGCAGGCTTGGCTTCGTTTCCTGATGATTGAACGTGAACAGTAATCTTGATTATTTTTCGTAAGTTTATAGTACGATACTTTACACCTGGTTTTATGCATACACTTAAACTACTATTTACTAGTGTAATACTTACTTTATTATGTACCGAGGCTTTCCCACAAGGCCTTAATAACGATATATTGGCTGCGAGAAAAAAACGTGAACAAGGGTTGTATCTTGACGCAGCTGTTTATTATGAAAATTATCTGAAAACACACCAGGGAAACAGGGAAGTAAACACAGAGCTGGCCGAAATGCTCTTTTTTGAACAAAGGGATTACGAAAGGGCATATCCATATATGAAGAAGGTAATGACCTATGAGCCTGATACCATAAGCTATTATCACGCACTTGCAAGGATAGAACATTATTTTGGGAACGTAGACCTGGCTGCATCCATGTATAAAAAACTGCTTACTATTTATGTAAGTAAAGAAACAACCCCGATCATTAACGATTGTAAGCTCGGGCTACAACAAATCGATTATTATAAGGAAAACAAAGACAAGATAAGCTCACCGTACCTGCATGTTGTAAACCTGGGAACGCATATAAACTCACCATACCCCGAATATGTTCCTGTGGTTGGTGAACGGGAAGATTTTGTAATGTTCACTTCGCGCAGAAAAAACGAATACAATAAATTCCCTGATGTGGATGACGATATGTTT
>DASWXS010000046.1:0-2284 GCA_036405375.1 Bacteroidia bacterium | reverse complement strand
GCAGCTTTTATAATGTAATGGGACTTCCGGTAAAAGAGCTGTACGAAGAACTGATCAAATTCTGATTCTTGTCTCAGTGCTCATTTCTATCCAATAAATGTGAAAAACAGGAATAAAGCCCGTTTAACCACAACCACTTGTTAATTCAATCCGGCCAATTACCAATTTAGGAAGCATAAAATTGCTATTTTTGTGCACCTTTAGGGTATAGCTATATGTATACATTATTTATCAGGGAAATACGGAACTTTCTGACCTCACTGGTTGGATATGTGGCTATTATCGTATTTCTCGCGCTCATTGGTTTATTTCTGTGGGTGATCAATACCGAAACCACAGGAATGAACATCCTGGAAAACGGCTTCGCTTCCATTGATCCTTTGTTTGCTATCGCCCCATGGGTTTACCTTTTCCTGATCCCTGCTATCACCATGCGCAGCTTTTCCGAAGAAAAAAAGACGGGGACAATCGAACTTTTATTTACGCGCCCGCTAAGTGATCTGCAAATCATTTTGGCAAAGTACCTTGCAGGCGTTACTTTAGTTCTTATCAGTCTTCTTCCTACCCTGCTTTATTATTACACCGTGCACCAGTTAGGTTTTCCAAAAGGCAATATTGATACAGGCGGAATGTGGGGTTCTTATTTCGGACTTGCTTTCCTTGGAGCAGGATTTGTATCTATCGGTATCTTTTGTTCATCCGTTTCCGAAAACCAGGTTATCGCATTTATCCTCGCTATGATGTTATGTTACCTGTGTTATTTTGGTTTCGATTTCCTGGGTAATGCAGAGTTGTTTGGAAGTTTTGATGCCGTGATCATAAAAATGGGAATCAACGAGCATTACATGTCAATGAGCCGTGGAGTAGTTGACACGAGAGACCTTATTTATTTTGTGAGCCTCATCGCAATTTTTGTTTTATTGACCAAACTCGTTTTAGAAAAAAGAAAGTGGTAACATGGCTTCGAAGCAAAAAAGAAAAGATATAATCAATCTCATTATTACGATCGCCGCCATTGTAATGATCAACTTCATTGGTGCTTATTACTTTAAACGATTCGATCTTACTACTGAGAAACGATATACTTTAAATGAAAAAACGGTTGACCTTATCAAAAACCTGGATGACGGTGTTTATATAAAAGTTTACCTGGAAGGAGATTTTAATCCTTCATTCACACGTCTTCAGAACGAAACCAAAGAAATGCTCGATGAGTTCAGGGCATTTTCAAAAGCGGGTTTTAATTATGAGTTCATCAACATTTATGATGAGAAAAATAAAAATGATCTTCAGAATATACAACGCGAATTATACCAGAAAGGAATTGTTCCTGTTGAGCTTAAAATAAAAAGCGAAAGTGGAAACAAATCACAGGTGGTTTTTCCGGGAGCTATTGTTACCTACAAAGGAAAACAAACAGCCTGGCAGATTTTCCGCCAGCAGGTAGGCGTTCCTCCGGAAGTATGCATCAACAATTCTGTTTCTTCCCTGGAATACGAACTTACCAATGCCATAAAAAAATTACAGAAACAAATTAAACCGCGCATCGCATTTATACAGGGACATAACGAGTTAGATACACTTGAAACCTCTGATATTTATTTCGCACTGAAAGAATATTATGATGTGGATTACGTAAATATCAATCACCAGTTAAAAGCATTAAAACCTTACCGCGCTATTGTTGTGGCACAGCCTGACAGCGCTATTGATGAAAAGGACAAATTCATCATCGATCAGTTCATTATGAAAGGCGGGAAAGCATTGTTCTGTATTGACCAGGTGTACACAAATAATGATACACTTCGTGCAAAAGGTTATACACTTGGTTTGACACGGAGTAAAAATCTTGATGACATGCTGTTTGCATATGGTGTACGCATCAATAACAATTTATTGAACGATTACACTTGTACCACAATCCCGGTTAACCGTGGTTTTAAAGGAGCTCCCGATTTCCAGATGGCGCCATGGTACTATAATCCATTAATACTTCCTACTAATGAACATCCCATTGTAAAAAATCTTGATCTCGTTCGTTTCGAGTTTGTTAGCAACATTGATACCGTTACCGCAAAAGGAATTAAGAAAACTGTACTGTTAAGCACTTCAAAAAATACACGTATACAAAATACTCCGGCACGCATCAGTCTTGCTACAACAATGATGAAACCTAAAGATGAGCTTTTCAAAAAGGGACCTCAACCTGTCGCGGTATTATTGGAAGGAAGTTTCAACTCGGTTTATGCGCACAGGGTACCAATTTCTATTTCTTCCGACAGCG
>DASWXS010000045.1:0-6133 GCA_036405375.1 Bacteroidia bacterium | reverse complement strand
TTCACATTTTCATTCGTTCGGTTCAACACTGTGCAATCAACTGTTATGCTCCCCGCACTTGTAAATTTCACGGCGTTCCCGATAAGGTTCATCATAATTTGGTTAAGGCGCGTAGGATCTCCATTAACAAGAGCAGGAACTTTGGGATCGATCGAAATAAATAGTTTCAGATCTTTTCGTTGTGCTTTGGTAAAGAACATGGTATAAACCGAATGTACCAATTGCTGTGGACTAAACGGCACACGTTCAATGCTCAGCATTCCTGCTTCTATTTTCGAGAAGTCGAGAATATCATTGATAATCGTAAGCAGGTTTTTTCCGGATACCTCTATCGCTTCTAAATAATCTTTTTGCTGTTCGTTTAAACTGGTGCGTTCCAACAGGTCAGCGAAACCAAGCATAGCATTCAATGGTGTCCTGATCTCGTGGCTCATGTTTGCAAGGAAAAGGCTTTTAGAAACAGTTGCTGCTTCTGCTTCTTTTTTTGCTTCTTCCAGTTTTGTCTCCATCCTTTTTCTTTCCGTGATATCCTGGAATGCTGAAACAATGCATTGCCTGCCTTCTACTTCAGCGAACTCAATAGAGGTGAGACAGTAAATTAGTTCGCCATTCTTTTTGTATGCGAGAACTTCTTTGTCTTTTACCCTTCCTTTTTCCCTGATCTCGCTTATGATCTCTTCAGCGACCTTATTGTCGGACATTATATCCAGGGCTGCTGCTGTTTTACCAATAACTTCCTCACTTGAATAGGCAAATACATTGAGGAAGGCATTGTTTGCCATTATAAATTCTGAGGTAGAAACGTCGGTGATAGTAATTCCGATAGGGCTGTTGTAGAAGAGATTACTGAAACGCTGATTACTTTGTTCAACTTCTTTTTCCAGTTTTTTCCTTTCTGTAATATCGAGGTAGCTGGCCAGGACAAGAGCTTCGCCTGCAATTTCGATTACATTTGCCGAACATAAAAGTGTTTTATCATTGTTTTTTTGTGTAACGAATTGTATCTCTTCGTTAACAAGCGAGCCTTGTTTTATAATAAGATCCGAAGCCCGGTCCGATTCCTTTTGTTCGATCAGTTTTAATTCCGCCGAAGTTTTTCCAATGATCTCCGTTTTTGGATCGAACTCATATATTTCGCGGAAGCTCTTATTCACATTGTAAAGTTTCCTGGTTGCAACAGATGCGATGGCCATTCCAACCGGACTATTATCAAAAATTTTCTGGAAACGATCGTTGCTGATCTTCAACTCCTCATCCATTAACCTGGACTGGGTTACATCATTACTGATGGTTCCCACACCATACACTTCCCCTTTTGTATTGGTAAGCGGAAACATATAACTTATATAATATTTCTGCTTGTTTCCATCGGGGCGAATGTATTCTTTAACCTGCATTTTACCCGTTTCCAGCACATGATTATGATCTTTCATTACCTCATCACCATACTCTTTTGATGTAAGATCATAAACGCTTTTACCAAGCAGTGTAGAAGAGTTTTCGTGCCCTATCGATTTTGCCGCGTGAGTATTTAAATAAATATAAGTCCCGTTTACATCCTTCATCGTAATCAAAGAGGGACTGTTCTCCAGGAATGCATTTAGTAATGTATTTGATTCTATTGCTTCTCTCTTTTCGCTATCAACCAGCCTTCGGTCTCTTCTCAGTTCAAGGTTGGTAATTACTTCATTCGAGAGAATCCGCAATGCTTCCTTTTGTTTATCATTTAACGTACGTGGTACGGTATCTATAACACAAAGTGTCCCAATATTTAGACCATTGGGAGTGCGAAGTGGTCCACCGGCATAAAACCGGATATTCGGGTCCCCAACCACAAGTGGATTATTTGCAAAACGCTCGTCTTCCAACGAATTTTCAACTTCAAACAGATCATTCCCCATAATGGTATATTGGCAAAAAGAAATTTCACGCGGGGTATATGATGCGTCGAGCCCTACCCTCGACTTGAACCATTGCCTTCCTTCATCAAGAAGGCTAATCAGGGCAATAGGCGTATCGCATATAATAGAAGCCAATTTTGTAATATCATCAAATTGCTGTTCGGGCAATGTGTCCAATACATTATAGGCCTTCAAAATAGCGAGGCGTTCTTCCTCGTTAACTGGTACTGGGTTTTCCGGCTTCTTCATGTTATTTCGTTCTAATCTTACTATTATTAAGCAGCAGTAATATTGTCAATAGTATCTATAATGCGTTGAGGAGCTGTTTTATCTTTTTGAATATAGGTATATGCACCGGCATCCAATAATTGCTGTGTTACTTCCGGGTTTAGCTGCGCCGATACCATAATTACTTTTGCTTTGGGACTCTCCGCTTTAAATTTCTTTAATGCTTCCAGCCCATTCATCCCATCAAGCATATAATCGAGTACGATAATATCCGGTTTAAGATGCATATTCACCAGCGCTTCTTCTGCCGAAGGAAAAAAATGAGTTGTGTAATTAAACATCTCGTCCAGTTTCAATTGTACAAACATGGAGTACATTGAATTATCTTCAACAACAAATATGGATGTTTTCATAATACATTAATTAAAAGTTTATCTACTGTTTCCATCAGCTCTTCATACACGAATGGCTTTGCTAAAAATACGATATTTTTATAATTAAGGTTTTGTGTTATTTGCCCCCCGGTTTCGAGAGATGAGATAATGATAACCGGCAGATCGAGCTCCAAAACATCTTTTATGGTAGTAATAAACGAAATCCCTGATAGCTTTGGCATCATTATATCACAGATGATCATATCAATTTGCTGATCAGCAACCAGGTCAATGGCATCACTGCCGTTGGATGCCGTAAAGGTTTTATAGCCACTTGTTTCCAGCGACTGTGCAATTACTCTTACTAAAAGGCGGTCGTCATCTACAATCAGTACATTCTTTGCTCTCATAATCCCAGGTGTTAATTCACCGTAAAATTATTCCGGAATGTCCGCCTTAAGCCTCATTTTATTTGGTTGAGCCAAAGATGTCGGTAAAAACAGGAAAAGAATCGCTGACAATCTTCCTTTAAATACAAACCATTAGGATTATCTTCTTAATCTATCTGGTAGATCTCCATAATGTCTTCAAGGATCTGGGAAAAATTTATTCTTAAATCGATCAGCCGGCCCGAATGAATATCAAAAACCCATCCGTGAACTTTCAGTCCACGTTTCTTAACTGCTCTTTGTACAGAAGCTGTTTTCAGAACGTTTACGCATTGTTCCTGTACATTAAGCTCCACCAGGCGGTCGTATCGTTTATTTTCATCTTTAATCTTATTGAGCTCATTTTTATGAAGCCTGTATACATCCCTGATGTTTCTTAACCATGGATTAAGAATACCAAGATCCGAATGCAACATAGCTGCTTTAACACCTCCACATGCATAGTGACCACAAACCACAATCTGGTTTACCTTGAGGTGCTCTACCGCATAGTTTATTACTGATAGTACATTGAGATCGGTGCTCACAACCATATTTGCAATATTGCGATGAATAAATGCTTCTCCGGGCTGGATTCCCATAAGGTCTTCTGCGGTTACACGGCTGTCGGAACATCCAATGTATAAAAATTCGGGAGCCTGCCCTTTTGAAAGATCAGCAAAATAATCAGGAGAAACAGATAGTTTTTCTGCGATCCATTTTTCATTCTTAGCAAATACAGTATTGATATCCATTTTGTCGTGGTTTTATAGTTTACAAGGATAAAGATATTAAAATAAGAAGGGAGAGAAAAACAAAACGAATTTCCAAAACAATAAAAAACTGTCAGACCCGATCATTTGTTAAAAATTGAATTGGCATATTAGCGCACACTAGTTTATCTCCAGCAATTCCTGCCTGTATTTATCTAATATATTTGATTTTGATAAGAATCCTAAATAGACTTCATTTTCAACAACTGGTAGGTTCCACTGTCCTGATTCCTCAAATTTTTTCATTATCGAAAAAATATCTTCCTTGGAATCAATTATCACTGAAGGTTTTCGCATAATTTCCTTAGCAATTACCTTATCATAAAGTTCGGAGTTAAACATTTCCTCCTTTATATTATCCAGGTATATAATCCCCAAAAGTTTGTTTCCTTTTTTTACAACGGGAAATATATTCCGATTCGAATGCTTGATAGTTTCAACAACATCTCTTAAACTCGCCTTGAAATGAATTGCCTGGAAATCAGTTTCAATCATTCCGGCAGTATCAATCCGACTCAGGATACTTACATCCTTATTACCTGATACAACTGCGCCCTGCTCTTTAAGGCGTCTTACATCCAACGATTCGGGATGAAAAAACTTTACAATTACATAGCTAATAGAAGATACTATCATAAGCGGTATAATTAATTCATAACCTCCTGTAATCTCAGCTATAAGAAATATTCCTGTCAGTGGTGCGTGAAAAACTCCGCTAAGAATACCTGCCATGGCTACAATAGTGAAATTATTTACAGGAATACTATCAAAACCAAGCAGTTTAAGAAAAAATGAAAACACAAAGCCCAGGCAAGCACCAACAAACAACGATGGAGCAAAATTACCTCCATTTCCACCGCTTCCAAGTGTAATTCCGGCTGCAACAGCTTTTAAAAGCATGGTTAAAAGAATAAAAATCAAAACCACCCATTTTCCCTCAATGAGACCAGAAATAAGACTATCCTTAAACAATTCATCTGTTTTAAATTCGGAAAGCGATTTAATGATCTCATACCCTTCGCCAAACAATGCAGGAAATAATGAAAACAGGAATACAAGCGATATCCCCCCGATCAGCCATTTGGCAAATCTAGATTTTATTCTGGCAAACTTAGATTCTACTTTATCAAAAAAATTGACATAATAAAGTGAAACAGCGCCCGCCAATAATCCCAATAAAATATAGAAAGGTACGTTGTGATAATTAAAAGGTTGTTTTAGCTGAAAGAACAAAAGATTGTTTTCGTGCAATACTATTTTTGATATAAGTGCGCCCGAAGCTGCTGCAATAAGTAATGGGATGAATGCTCCTATACTTATGTCAGTCAAAATTACTTCTAAAGCAAACAAAACGCCTGCGATAGGAGCGTTAAATGCACCTGCAATCCCTCCTGCTGCGCCTGCTGCAAGCAAAAGGGTACGTTCTTTATAACTCAATTTAAACGTGCGTGCAAAATTTGAACCTATAGCTGACCCTGTACTTACTATAGGCGACTCAAGGCCAGCCGAACCACCAAAGCCAACAGTAAGCCCGCTCGTTATAATGTGAGTATACATTTGGTGAAAAGGAAGGAAACTGCTTTTCTTTGCAATAGCAAACAGAATAGCCGTATTTCCCCGATTCAATTTATTCGGCAGGAAATACCTAACGATCAAAACTGTTGCACCTATGCCAAGCAAAGGCAATACAAGGTATAGGTATTTAAAATCATATTTTAGAAAAAAACCGTTTACAATGTACTCACGTATAGAAAACACAAAAATTTTCAATATAACAGCAGCAATTCCTGCGCTGATCCCCACCATAATACTTGAAAAAATAATAAATTGCTTCTCCGTTGTTTTTCCGTGTATCCAATTAATTACTCTTTCTATTATATTCAGTCGTTTAATATCCATTTGTTACATATTCACCAATCTTTCATTTTTTCAAGCCTTTCTTTCGCAATAAAAAACATGATAGTATTTTACAGCAGCAATAATAAAATATATGTATACAATTGTTGGAACCAGCATTATAACGTATATTGTTTTCTGTTCCTTTATATTGCAAAAGGAAAGCCTGCTAATGCCCTGATACATTAACAGGCTTTATATAGAAATGAAAAACTGTATTGCAGCAAATATAAATAATTCGCTTATTTTGAAAATTGACAATTGTCAATTTTGCATTTAGCAAAGATATGTATACTTAAGCCATGGAATTTGACCTTGAAAAATATTATCTAAAATCTACTTTCCTGTTTGACTCTCTTTCAGATGATGAAACGAAGTTTGTAAAAACAAAAATGATCCGTAAGGAGTACCTGAAAAACGAGTACTTGTTTAAAGAGCGCAGTTATTCCAAAGGGGTGTATATACTTAGAAAGGGGAAAGTAAAAATATTTCAAACAAATAAAGACGGTAAACACAGTCTCGTATATATTTAC
>DASWXS010000044.1:0-6529 GCA_036405375.1 Bacteroidia bacterium | reverse complement strand
AAAGTTATTGCCCGGATCACGCTGCGCTAAACAAAACTGGATCTGGTAATTATTATTTGCCTGGAAATTTTGATTGAAATGTGCTATAGCGGCATGAACCTGTGCATCACTAATGTTTTCGGGACCTCCGTTATGAACAATATGAACTACAACCGGGATATTGGCAATAGAATTGATTCCCCTGGAAGCTGAAGTACTATTACCATTAAAATACCGGTAAGCTGCTTTATCAAGAATGTTCTGTCCGTTTAAAAGATCAGCATTCTTATTCATTAATGTTTGAGTAGCACATCCGTCAAACACTTTTGCTTTATCGGTTTGAGCATAGGTTTTACCCGTAATAAAAATAATAAGCAGTATGATTTTGTAGAAATACTTCATTCACGTTCCAACATGAGCAGTTGAACTGCAGGCATATATAAATTTAACCCAAAATGAGGAAACAACACTTTGCAAATTAGCAGTAAATATATATAGCACTGATAATTAGCTGGTTAATTTCTTAAAATGGCCGCTATTTCTGAGCATACTGATTACCAGTAAGCTCAAGAATTGCCCATGAATTGGTTTGAGATTTATGCAGGTTGCCTAAGCGATCCGTTAAAAAACTACTTCTTTACAAAGTCGTACCCCATATAATCCACGAAATTGTTTACCCTAACGGTAAGCGATTTTATTTTACCTTCTTCGATGTTCACTTTCAGCTTTTGTGTACCCCAGGTTATATAAGAGTATTCACACAAATAGGTATCGTCGCCCATGTAAGTCAGTTCTCCTTTAGCCTGCGGGTGATGAGCAAATGTAATTGCAAATCCGGATCCTGCCTTCTTTACTTCAATCTCACCGTACACTTCATTGTAATACTTGCCGGGCATTTCTTTAGGGAGTGAAAATACCAATCCTTTTTGCTTGGTTTTGTTTTCCAGGTCAATAAGGTCAGCAATGCTCTTTTTATTGTATTCATCAAAGTCTTTGAACGACTCAGCACTCAGGTTCACATAAGGTTGGTTAAAATATGCCTGTAGAATTTGTTCTCTCAATGAGAGGAAAAAATCATTCTGGTCGGTATTTGTAAGCACCACAACTCCCAACTGCGATTCAGGAATTACACACACTGAAGTAACAAAACCATCCGCGCCACCGGTATGTTCGTACATTACTTTACCAGCAACATCTTTTATACCCCATCCCAGGCCATACAAACTAAAGTGATTACCCGGGTAATTCGGGTTGCCTCCCCTGCCCGCTACTATTTGCGGAGTACGTGTGGCCTGCAATGCACTATAAGGAATTATATAATGTCCAAGATATTTACCTGAATCGAGCTGGCACATTAGCCAGTGACTCATATCTTTTACACAGGAATTGATAGAAGCCGCAGGTCCCAGGTTATCAACATTTGCGTATTCCAGTTTGGTAAGTTTGTTTTTTACCAGTGTATATGGAACAGCTGCATTCTTATCTTTTTTAATTGCTTGCCAGGTTGTACTGGTACGCAGCATATATAATGGTGTAAAGAAATGCTGTTTTAAATAATCGTCCCAGGTAGTGTCTGTTGCCGCTTTAATAATTTCGCCGGCTGCCAAAAAAGCTGAGTTACAATAACCATATTTCGCACGAAAAGAATAAACCGGTTTTACATTCTTCATGCTTTCAATAATTTCTTTGCGCGACATGTTGCAGTTCCAATTCAGGAAATCACTTTGAAATGTTTGAAAACCAATGCGGTGACATAAAAGATCGCGAACTGTAGTTTCACCGGATGCATATGGATCCTGTAAAGAGAAATAAGGCAACCATTTATTTGCTTTATCATCCAATGAGATCTTTTTTTGCTGATCAAGCATAGCCAGCGCTGTCCCGGTGAATGCTTTTGAGTTGGATGCGATCTGGAACAAAGTATTTTCGTCTACTTTTTTCCCTCCTCCTTTTTCTGTGGTTCCATAACCTTTACTCACTATTACTTTACCATCTTTAACAATAGCAACAGCAACGGCCGGGATCTGCCATTTTTTCATTTCCCGTTCAATATATTTATCAAGACTATCTTTTACAAAATCGGGTTGTGCCAGCAAGACAGAGCCAAGGCATACAAAAACTAAGGTAATGATACGTTTCATGTGTACTAAATAGGATTTAAAAATAGTAAAATTCCCGGTATACGGAAACACATGAAATTAAGTGCTTATTATTTTATTTACAGGCGGTTATAAATATAAATAAATGGGCAAATCAGGCCGCCTTTCCAACAACAACACTTGCTATTGAACTTACATGACCAATTCTATTGTAGCCAAGCATATAAAATGCTTTGTAATTCCATTGCGTATTATTTTGTGGAAGAGGCGTCATATCTATATATTCAATACGAAGGAACCGCCCGATAAATACCCAGTTGTTTCCATCATTTCTATCGGCATATAATTCAATACCATTTGACTTTCCTTTGATGCAGGTAATATAAGGATGCCCGGCTTTTAATTTCACCATCAACTGAGGTTGAAGGATTAAAGGATTGTATATAATTACAGGCGTCTCCATTTTGAGATCTTCACCTATAGTTTCGGTATAACCCGGAGAAGTTCTTATCCGATTTACGAGCTTACCTACTCTTTCAAAGATCTTTTCTTCTATTTTTTTGTTGCTTAAATCCGCTTCTGATACCGATGAAAACATTTCCGGGTCCTGGTTTTTACCGAAGCATTTTTTGAAATTTTTGTACCTCGGTAAGCTACTTAACTTTTGTTTGTCCATCTCCCGGATGTTCAGTGTATATTGAAACACATAAGCATCTTTCCTGATCGTTAAAAGCTCATTATAGCTGATTCCTAATAATTCTGAATATTGTCCCAGCTTTATTGCGAAGTTATTTAACCAGTTCACCCGTGATGTATTTCCATCCGGAATGAAGTTCATTGATGTTTTCATAACTTATTGAATTGTTACCTGCTTATTTAACGTCAGGCAACTGCATAAGTTATAAAAAGAAAACGGTGTTTTGAATAAGTGGTGGAGATGAATTTATGAATGGAAATTATCGCTTTACAAATGGCCGGATATTTTTTACAAGTGGCAGCTTATACCGGTAATTCCACTATAAACTCTGTTCCACTACCCGGTTCACTGGATACACTGATAGTTCCTCCCAACACTTCCACCTGGTTCTTCACCATAAACAATCCCATTCCTTTTCCTTCCACATTTTGATGAAAACGTTTGTATAGTCCAAACAGTTTTTCTCCATGTTGTTTAAGATCAATACCTGTTCCATTGTCTTTAAAGTAAATACGTATGTGTTTTCCATGTATTTCAGTCCGGATAGAAATTACCGGTGTTACATCAGCACGTTTGTATTTAATGGCATTTGATATCAGGTTGTAAAACACGCTGTGGATGTAACTTTTCAATACCAATATCTCTTCAGCTGCAGAAAAATCAGTGAGCAGCTTTACATGCTCCTTATCAACAAGATTTGCAATGCTTATTTTTATATCTTCAACCAGTTCTGGTAAATGAACCAGCTTTTTACTTTCACTCATTGTATTCCGGATCTGGAGCACTTCATGCAGATCTTTGATTACCACATCCAGCTGTTCTACTGCCTTAAACAAATACTGCTGACTTCTTTCTTTGTCATCACTTGAGATATTTCCTTTAAGCAGGTTCGATAAACCAAGTATATTGGCAATTGGTGCCCGAAGATTATGGGAAACGATGTAGGAGAATTGCTCGGAATTTTTGTTTTTCAAAACGATATCTTCCACCATTTTTTCCCGTTCCGCTTCTGCCAGTTTGGTTTCGGTTATATCCTGGGTTATTCCATACATGCCTGTTGGTTTATTGTTTTTATCCAGTACAAATTTCGATTTAGAATAAACATGCTTAATGCTTCCGTCTCTTAAAACAATTCGATGCGTCATTGTAACATCATTAAGTGTTTCAAACGCTTCCTCAATAATTTTGTTTACTTCCTCCACGTCATCAGGATGAATAAGCGAGGTCCAGTTTTCCTGTGATTGTTTTTTTTCATCGGGAGGAAGTCCGAAAATTTTACACGCTTCCTCCGACCATATGGCCTCATCGGTAGCAAAGTCTAATTCCCAGTTCCCGACATTAGCAATGGTTTGTGCTTCTTTAAGACTTGCTTCGCTTTTGAGCAAGCGTTCTTCTGTAGTTTTAATCTCGGTAATATCCCTGGAGTAACAAGCTACACCTATAATCTCATTTCCTTTCCTGATAGGATTATAAGAGATTTCCGACCAATTCTCTGAAGGTTGTGTAAAATGCATCATTTCTGTAAATCCCTCTCCTTGCAATGCTCTTTCGTAGCTGCTTTTAAAATGATTGAACATTTCTTCGTTAAAAGAAACCTCAAGTACATTTTCACCTTTCGCGATCACTTTCCCGAATATTCCTTTCGACATTTCCTCGAAAGGAATATTTGATGTAATCAGGTTGAAATCTTTGTCAACACTCCACATTAATGCGGTAGTGTTATTGATAAGTGCGTGAGTGTTATTTTTTTCAAATTCTTTTTCCTGTTCCGCAATCTTTTTTTCAGTGATATCTTTAAAATTTGTTACATAAGCTTTTATACCCGGATCATCCAGCATATTGGTTAATGTACCTTCGCACCAAAGCCAATGACCATCTTTGTGTTTAAAGCGATACTGAAAATCAATGAATTTACCTGGTTTGTCACTAATCTGCTTTCGCCTTTCAAGAAATCCTTCTATCTCGTCGGGATGAAACAGGTCATATGCGGACTTGCCAATGAACTCTTCAGGTAAATATCCAAATACTGCTTGAATATTAGGACTACCGTAAATGAAATTTCCTTTTTCAGTAGTCAGGGTTTTCATATCGGTACTTTTTTCGATAAGTGCACGAAAACGACGTTCATTACTTTCCAGGAGCTCTTCCGTTTCTTTATGAACTTTTGCTTTCTCAATACTCTCAATTGCAAAAGAGATATCCTCTGTTGCTTCTTCCAATAAAGCTATTTCCGGGCTGTCGAAAAAATCCTTTGCACCTGCCATAAAACCAAAGATTCCAACGATCTTTCCGAATTTGCGGATAGGAACTGACATACTGGAATATAACCCATACTTTTTGAATTCTTCAGCCAAAGGTCCAAAAGAGGGATCATCAACAATATTATTGTTTACGGAGTACATTCCACTTTTCATGACCCTGGTAGTTGGTATATGGGCTAAACACGGGTCGGTATAATCAAATCCACTCATTTGAAGGATTTTATGTGCTGCATCCAGGTCGCCTTTCAAACTTCTGAATTGAAGGATGCTCTTATCATCCAGCAAACTGATCCATGCAAGTTTGAATTCCCCAATTTCTGTTGCAATAGAACACACCTGGTCGAAAAGCACCTGCTCATCATTTACCCGAACAATACTTTTATTGATATTACTTAAAAAGTGATAAAGCCTGTTCGTCTTAATTACTTTTTCTTCTGCCAGCTTTCGTTCTGAAATATCTGAACGTATAGCCAGGTATTGATGGGGCTTCCCGCACTCACTCAAAAAAGGGACAATAGTGGTATCAACCCAATAATATGAACCATCTTTGGCCATGTTCTTTAACTCACCTTTCCAAATGTTTCCTTTTGCAATGGTTTGCCATATACTTTTTATATATTCTTTCGGATGATAACCTGAGTTAATGATCTTATGATCCTGTCCGATCAGTTCTTCCCTGCTATATTTTGAAATATTACAGAAATTATCATTCACGTGTTTGATAATACCTTTCTGATCAGTAATAGCAACAATGGATGATTCGTCGAGCGCAAATTTGTATTCAGTGAGTTCTTTTAAACTGCTTTTCAGCAGATTCTCTGCATGAATTTTATCAGTGACATTTACAGATAAAACCAAAAGACCTTCTGGTATAGGCTGTATGGTTAATTCATAAAAACCACCGGAACCATCTGCAAATTTGTATTCAGTTTGCATATTCCTGATCTTTCGGTCATCCATCGAAAGAGCCATTTGCCTGAACACTTCGGTTTCTTCAATCCCTTTGTATTTCTCCAGGATGGAAAAACCAATGACTTCTTCTTTTGGATACGGGCCATATTTAATAGCAGCATTATTGGCATAAATCAGGTTCCAGTTAAAGTCCAGCATTTGAACACCTTCTATCATGGTATCGAGTGTATATCCAAACTGCTGCTCGTTAATAGTTAGCTTGTTAGTAAGTTCTTCCAGCCTTACTTTCAGAAGGTTAACCAATTTAGAGTCTTCGTCGTATCGGGTATTTGCTGTTGAACTTTTTAATATGTTTGTTGATGGTTGATTTTTCATGGAATAAATAGATTTACAGTTGTATATAAGTTAGCGGTTCAGCTTTAATAAAGGTTAATTTTATAGGTTAATAATTGACATATATGGTCCATCAGGATAATTTGGTAGCTGTTAATGCTTAACGAATTTTGAATTAATAATAGTTCCGGAAGAAATAGCACAAACTACATAAACACCTGGATCGAGGTCAGCGATATTTATTTTCG
>DASWXS010000043.1:0-7121 GCA_036405375.1 Bacteroidia bacterium | reverse complement strand
GTATAACGCAAAATTACGTAAAAATACGGTTCTCTCATGTGCTGTTTTGCGTAGAATTATTTATATTTGTTTAAATGCTTTACAACGCAAATACTATTCTAAAAAAAGGGAGACCATCTGTTGGTTCTTCTAATTGCGTTCGTAACACTATATTCTCCATAACAACATATCCTGCTTGTTAATTGTTTTGATGGAGTGCTTTTCTGCACCTCAATAGTTTTCTTATTTATTCATTAAAAACAATTAACATGAAGAATTTCAATGTGTGTTGCCTGTTATTGGCAATGCTATTCAATATGCCTGTGTGGGGCAAAAATCAAGTAACCGATTCGGTTATTATAAAAGTTCATTTTTTACATGGTTCCAAACCAAAAAGGCAGTATAAAAAAACTGAAGACCGATGGTTTGGTGGTATATTGGGAGGGCATGCGGGAATTGAAGTAAGCCCCAATAAAATTTTTAACTTCCTGCCTAAATCCAGGTTTCATCTTTTCAGTAAACGGGAAATCATTAACAGTAAGTTCTGCATTCACGATACACTATCCTTTTACGAGATACTTGGGGGAAAATATGATTCTGTGAAGAAGACGATCATCAGCATTAAGATTTCTGCGAAGCAAAAAGAAACATTGGATAGTGTTGTTAATGCTTATTGTAAAAGGTCGCCCTATGATTATGCTTTTTTTGGAATGAGGTGCGGTGCAGCGGCTTACGATGTTCTTGCACAGATAGGTGTTGTAAGGAAACTCTCTTTTAAAAAGACCTGGCGCAGAACTTTTTATCCAAGGAAATTAAGAAGATTGTTGGAAGCGAAAACAATGAAAGACATTGTTTCCATCCGGAAGTTCAAGGGAAGCAGTAAAAGAAAATGGGAAAGAGATTAGTTCTTTTGCTATGGAAACCTATCTTGTATTGCTGTTTGCTCTGCTCATGCTGGCAGAGGCAGCACTTGCTTTATATAGTCACGATAAAAGTTACAATCTTCGGGAAGCAATAGAGAATATCGGGATTGGATTCGTTTCGATGTTTATAGACTATGGCTTTTCATTAATGAGCTATCCATTGCTATTGGCTCTTTACGAAAATTGTTCTTTTAACGCCTGGGAAAAGAACTGGCCGTATTATCTTATACTTTTTATAGCACTTGATTTTACCGAATATTGGTTTCATCGTTTAAGCCATGAAATACCTGTAATGTGGACCGCCCATAAAGTGCATCACCAAAGTACCTCGTTTAATTTGTCTGTAGGTATGAGAACTTCTTTCCTGATACCGGTATTTAATGTTTTGTTTTATTGCGTATTACCACTACTCGGATTTCACCCGTCAGATATTTTGTTTTGCATTTTCATCCAGGGCTTTTACCAGTTGTTGATACATACAAGATTAGTTGGTAAACTTGGAATAATTGACTTACTGTTTGTAACACCTTCTGTACACAGGGTGCATCATGGTAAAAATAAAATTTACCTTGATAAAAATTATGGCAAGGTATTAACTGCCTGGGATCATCTATTTGGCACCTACCAAAAAGAGACAGTTGCTGTTATTTATGGTGCAAGTGACCCGCAGGGAGAAAAAGGAATATGGAGATCGCAACTGATACCGGTAAAAAAATGGTGGAGAAGGATAAGGAAACGGTAAGATGCAATTAATTTGAAAGTAATAACTCCTGTATTTGGCTGAAAGCTAAATGCAGGAGTACTTTCAATAGGAGAGAAACAGGTTAAAATACGTGTAATAAAATGTAAGCTCCCGCTATACATACTCCCACAATTAACGAGCAGATCAACCACACACCTCTGTTCTCATTCTTTTCATGTGCTCTTCTGTGAAGATAAATGAAGTTTCTTGATTTTGTATTTGTGTACATGATTTTAGTTTTCTTGTAAATAAGAAAATTGCATGCCAATGGCACGGGTCTTTAATGTAAAGAGTATAAAGCTCTACAGTCATAAATCATAAACCGTTTGTACAATGAAAAATAATAAGATCATAATTTTGTTTGCCTGTATTTTCCTGTTAGGAACATCAATGTGGGGGCAAGTTGATACCAGTAAGAAATTACCTGCCCCTAATACAGCAGGAACGTATCATACAACAGTAGTTCCGGCTTATGATAATTTGCCTCAACCGTACGCAACCAAGTCTGTAAGGAACCCTGCACAGGTATTGGGCTGGGGATTTAATTCCGCACCTCTTGCCCCGGCCGGATTTAAGGTGAGCAATTTCGGCAACGCGTTAAAAAGCCCAAGATGGATCTACGTATTACCGAATGGTGATGTATTGGTAGCGGAAGTGAAACGGGAGTATAATCCACTTATGAAAGCGGCTTTGTTTCTTAAGAACAGGGAAAACCCGGATAGTGATTCGGTGAATATGAATCGGATAACATTGTTGCGTGATAAAAATGGTGATGGACAAGCAGAGGTCCAGGAAGTATTTTTGGAAGGATTAAATTATCCGTTCGGAATGGTATTAGTGAAGGACCATTTTTACGTGGCCTGCACTAACGCGGTATGGCGCTTCCCATATAAAGAAGGTGAAACAAAAATTACCGGGAAAGGAGAAAAGATCCTGGAGCTTCCAAATCATGGTAGACATTGGACACGAAACATTATCGCAAATAAGGAAGGTACAAAATTGTATATTGCTGTCGGTTCATCAAGTAATGTAGCTGAAGACGGTATGGATGAAGAAAAAAGACGAGCGTGTATTATTGAGATCAATCCGGATGGAACGGGTGAGAAAATTTATGCAAGCGGTCTTCGTAACCCGGTTGGAATGGATTGGATGCCGGGCACCAATGTTTTGTGGACAGCGGTTAATGAACGTGATGAATTGGGCGACGATCTTGTTCCTGATTATATGACTGCGGTAAAAAAAGATGGCTTTTATGGATGGCCTTATGCGTACTGGGGCGCACATGTTGATCCAAGAATTAAAGGAGATGATCAACGTCCTGAACTGGTTAAAAAATCAATCAAACCCGATGTTAATCTTGGTTCGCATACTGCATCATTAGGCCTTGCATTTTATAATAAGAAAGTGTTCCCGAAAAAATATAATAACGGAGCTTTTGTAGGACAACATGGGTCCTGGAACCGTTTTGTTCCATCGGGCTACAAAGTTGTTTTTGTTCCCTTTAAGAACGGAAAACCCGGTACGCCTGAAGATTTCCTTACCGGTTTTATGGCCGATTGGCAGGAAAATGAAGTGTATGGAAGACCGGTTGGAGTTGCTGTTATGAATGATGGTTCCTTGCTTGTTGCAGATGATGCTGGTAATCGTATCTGGCGGGTAAGCTATGGTAAATAAAAAACGCATTTCACTAATGCTTTTTGCAGCCTGTGGATATGCAATGATCCATGCGCAAACAGATTCTGTGTTGTTAAAAGAAGTGCTCATCACATCATACCTTGATGAGAAACCTATTCTTCGTTTGCCCTCTTCCGTTGCGGTTCTGGATAGTAATCGTTTACATGCTAATCACGGGCAGTCGTTGGTTCCTGCATTAAATACAATTCCTGGAGTACGGATGGAAGAACGTTCGCCTGGCAGTTACCGGTTATCCATTCGGGGCAGCTTATTGCGTTCTCCTTTTGGAATAAGAAATGTGAAAATTTACGTAGATGAATTTCCGCTTACCAATGCGGGTGGAGAAACTTACCTGAATCTACTGGATGTAAACTGTATGCATTCAATGGAAGTATTGAAAGGTCCTGACGGAAGTTTGTTTGGCGCAAATTCCGGAGGGGTTCTTAAAGTTATCCCGGTAAATGCAAAAAGTAAAAGTTCTTTTATAAAAATTGGTGCAGGTATTGGTTCTTTTGGATTGCTGCAACAGAGAGTAGGGCTGCAGCAAAACTTTGAGAATAATACATTATTTATAGATCAAAGTAGCCAGCGAACAAACGGATACCGGGAAAACAGCTCAATGAGCAGGGATTATATACAGCTTGCAGACGAATTCCGGTACACTGAAAAGGGTAAATTAAAGTTTTTTATTTTCTTTTCTGACCTTAATTACAAAACTCCGGGCGGGCTTACACTTTCACAATTTGAGAAAGATCCCAAACAAGCGCGTCCATCAACTCAGTTTGTACCTGGGGCAATTGATCAAAAAGCGGGAATACGTAACAGAACGCTTTATGGCGGTGTTGTAAATGAATACAAATTTACCGGCAAAATAAAACATGTAATAGCAATGTTCGGTTCCAAAACCAATTTTGAAAATCCCTTTATCACGAATTACGAAACAAGAATGGAAAATAATGCAGGAGTGCGGACCTGGGGAGAATATAAAGCAGGGAATTCTTCCGCTAATTTTACCATTAATATAGGAGCGGAGGGGCAAACCATGCATTCGTTCATTAGTAATTATGGAAATGATTTTGGAACCATAGACACCATACAGGCAATTGATGATGTAAATGTAATGCAGGGTTTTGTTTTTACAAGGGCAGCACTTGACCTGGAGAATAAATGGTTGTTTGAAGGATCTTTAAGTTATAATTATAACCGACTGGTTTTTTCGCGAAAAGTACCGGTGCAGACAAATGAATTTCATAGGATTTTTGCACCGCAGCTAATGCCCCGTTTAGCAGTCTCCTGGCTTTTGAGTAACTATTTTGCATTAAGGGCAATTGTGAGCAAAGGATATTCTTCGCCTGCATTACAGGAAATAAGAGCTTCCGATAATTCAGTTAACACTTCTTTACAACCGGAACAGGGATGGAATTATGAAACAGGATTAAGACTTAAAAGTAAAAACGGAAGGGTTTGGTGTGACATTGCTACGTATTATTACAAACTAACAAATGCTATTGTACGGAGAGTGAATGAAACGGGGCAGGAGTATTTTATTAACGCAGGCGGAACAGAACAAATTGGTTTTGAATCACAGTTGAACATTTCGATAATCAAACAACGAAATAAGAAATTTATACGTGAAGTAGAATGGACCAATGCCTGCACTTTTCAGCAATTTACTTTTTCTGCATATCGCAATGGAAGTTCGGATTATTCGGGTAATACCTTAACAGGTGTACCCCGGCATACATATGTTACTGGGGTTACTATTGGCTTCCCGTTCAATGTATATTTTTCTTCTCAATATAACTATACTACAGAAATCCCACTTGATGACGCCAATACTGTTTACGCAGATGAGTATCACCTGGTGCAGGCGAAAATAAGGTGGAAGGTTCTTATTAAAGAACGGTTCGCAATTGATCTTTCATGCGGAGCTGATAATTTGCTTGATCAAACCTACAGTTTAGGGAATGATCTGAATGCTGTTGGTGGCAGGTATTATAATGCAGCTCCCAAACGAAACTATTTTGTACGTTTAGGTTTTAAGTTCTGATTACTGGCATCAACTTGGAAGCAGTATGATAAAATTGTAATCATGGAAAATAAAAAAGACAAAAAGCTGCCGGGGTACCCAAAATACCCTGTAAAGGATGACATATACAATAAAGCTAAAGAGGAATCAGATATTGATCCTGAAAACCTGGATAAAGTAAAGGATGCGTTGGACGAATCTGGTGAAGATATTCACGAATTGGATTTTGGCGATGTCGTTTATAAGGAAGAATTGGATGTTCCCGGTGCTGAACTCGATGATGAACAGGAGGACATTGGAAGCGAAGATGAAGAAAATAATTTTTACAGCCAGGGAGGAGATAAAGATTAGTTGGATTGTTTTACTTTCTGCTTTCTACTAATTTCTTAAGCCCTCTCAGGATTTTGTCCCAGCCTTTTATAGAGCGTTTGTAACGTTTTTCCATTCCTTTTCCAATGCCTACATCATCGGAAATGAATACCGTTGTTTTACCGTTATAAAAACTTAGCAACCAGCTAACAACTGAAGTGGTAGCAACGTCTGAAGGGTTACTTGTATTTTCCAGCGTGTATTTGAGATATTTTTTAGGTTCAATTCGAACGATCTCTCCTTTCAATTCTATTTTCTTAAACAAAAAGATTCTCCCGGTAAATATAATAGGTGTTTCTACCTCCCAGGTTGAATGAACCCTGCAATTAAAAAAGTATTGCCTCGTTTTTTCAGGGTTTGTAAGTGCATCCCATACCTGTTCGGGAGTAGCCCGTATAATTATATTTTTTTTAACAATGTGTTCCATGTGTAAGCCAGGAGCGGTATCCCACTTCACATAGGTGCAAACAAAATGCCAGTGAAAATAACCTAAATAATCCTGATTCAAGCATAACTGGTCAGCGTAATGACCCTGAATTATAGGCGAATGCCTATAATGCAGACGTCATCGATTTGTTCCATATTACCCTGCCAGGTGGTCAAAGTTTTCCGAAGGTGTTCTTTTTGATCGGGCATTGACATGTCGCTAACTGAAACAAGAAGTTCTTTCAATTGCTTATACATGAATTTTTTTCCGGCTGGCCCTCCAAACTGGTCAGGCATACCATCTGTTAATGTATATATTACATCGTTTTTTTGAAATTCGATGGTGTGTTGTGTGAATGCAATTGATTGTTTATCATGTTTCCCTACAGGCATTTTATCCGGTTTAAATTCCAGCAGTTCTCCGTTGCGTACAATCCAAACAGGATTGTTAGCTGCGGCATAAGTGAGTTTATTGTTTTTAAAGTCAAAACTTACCAGGCTGCAATCCATACCGTCTTTTCCGCCTTCAGCACTTCCGTCATTTGCAAGGTGTTTTATGATTTTGTTCCGGGTGTAATTTAGAATCTCTCCCGGCTCGGTCAGTTTCTGTGCTTCAACAGCATCATTAAGACAGGAAATGTTCAGCATGCTCATAATAGCTCCCGGCACACCATGACCGGTGCTATCAGCAGTTACCAGGGCAGGTTGACCATTAGCAAGAACATCTGCCCAATAAAAATCGCCGCTTACAATGTCTTTGGGCTGAAAGAAAACAAAATGTTCTTTAAAATGTGTATTCAACATATCGTTACTCGCCAGCAGAGCTTTTTGAATACGTTGTGCGTAATTGATGCTATCTGTAATGTCTTTGTTTTTCTGAGAAAGCTCTAATGTACGCTCCAGAACTTGCTGTTCCAGCACTATGTTTTGCTCTTCCAGGATCTTCTTCTTCTCTTTCTCTTTTTGTAACATTTGTTCA
>DASWXS010000042.1:0-7210 GCA_036405375.1 Bacteroidia bacterium | reverse complement strand
GCCGGATCAAAGGTATTGCCATTGATCCCGGGCCCGGAGAAATTACCGCCCACCGGTGAACCTACCAGGTTGATGACCGGAGAATATGCACAGGCATTTAAGCTGTTTGTTATAGAAGGTTCAGCAATAATACAAAGGTCGCTGCTGAATTCTGCTTCTGTTTTAGCATAGTTGTATAGCTTAACTTCATCAATGGATCCTATGAAATAGTGATTAGCCAAAGGAGTGGCAGAAGCATTACCAATGGATAATTTATAAGTCGAATTTCCGTAATTGATATTCCCGCTTGCGGTAACTTCGTTCACCTTTGAACCATTGATATACAATTTTATCTTTGATTGCGCTGCCGAGTAAGTGATCCCTACATGGATCCATGAATTCAAAGGGAGTGCATTCGGGCTCATAATATTTACATCCGGATTGTTTACCGTACTGATCACTCCTAATAACTTTCCTCCGCTGCCACTTCCTGCGGCAAGCAAAACAGAATTGAATGGGGCAACGGATTGATTCAGCCTGATCCCTGCCATAGTACTGTACATTTGCTCACTTGTACGGTAGATCCATCCTTCCAGGGTAATAGCGGTATCCGGCTTATGCAGTGGAGAATAATCAGGAACGATATAATTGGTTCCATCAAAAGAGGTAGCGTGTCCGTTTGTTCCAAACCTGTCTGGAGCCTGATTACCATTAAAACCAAGATCAAAACCGGAAACTGCATCGTGCGGATAGTAACCCAACGGGTAGTAGGAAACAATTCCGGCGGCTGTATTAGGCATTAAGTTGCGGATACTATCCATTTCAGCTGATGATAATGCTTTACTGAAAATACGGATGTCATCCACAGCTCCGTCGAAATTATGAAGGCTTGATGGATAACCACGACCTACGTACAAAGGTGTAGCATTGTTTTGCATCAATGTACCGCTTACTGTTTTGGTTTCAACCAGGTTATTATTCACATAGAATTTCAATTTTTGCTCACCAGCCGAATAGGTCATGGCTACAAAATACCAGGTACCATCTGTTATTACTGTATTGTCTCCGATCATGATATCCGAAGTGTCGGAAGTGGAAATAGTTCCCATGAGCTTATTTGAATATCCCGCATACCCTGATCCACAGCCAAGTCCATAACTGTTGAATGGAGCCACCGAATTGGAGTACCTTTTGTTTACAAACAAGCCATATTGTCCGGAAGCTGTTCTGTTTACCCATCCCAATACTGTTATTGCAGTGTCCATACCGGCATGAGCAGTTGCAGAAGGTGAGAAAACATACGAAACGTTTGAGCTTGCCAATGCCCCGATCGGGTTATTGAAACGGTCGGTTGTATATGCTACAGTAGAGCCTGTTCCCATTATGGCTTGCCCTGCACTCACGCGTTTAAATGCATGGTCGCGTCCATAACCATTAAAGGTAACACGTGCCTCTTCAAAATTGCGTAGCGGAGATATGGGTTCAGCAATATTTGGTGATAAGTTCTGTTGTGTCATAATATTCTCAACTTCCTGTACACTTAAGGCCCGGTTATAATAAAGGAACTCATCAATAGAGCCCACAAAGCCATTATTAACTGTACCTACTACATTACCTATGACCATAGGATTGTTAGATGTATTGTATTGGACAGGGCCTGACAACATGGGAGAGCTGGCTTCAGCCATACCATTCAGATACAACCTGGCGAAGCCCGTTGCAGCATCATAAGTTGCTGTTGCGTGATACCAGACACCATTGCTGAGCGTTGTAGGTCCTGATAGTGTTGTTTCGGCTGAGCCGCTTGTTTTGATCGTAAATGTGAGCTTGTTACCAACATTGGATCCCGTATATAAATTCCAGGAATTGTAAGGTGATGTTGCCGTGTTGAAGCGTATTACAGCTATGGTGCTGTATGCCTGCGCGGAGCTGATCTTAAACCAGGTGGAAACGCTCATGGAGCCTGTCCGGAAAGCCGCATTGTTCACTTCCAGGAAATTGCCGCCACTAAAATAGGCAGCCGAATCACCTGCACCATGTATACCACTTGTGTTAATTACATTAAGAGGATTGCTAAGCGGATATGTCCCGTTATGATCATCAGTTGTGATATTACCAGAACCATTAAAGGAGTATTTGGCAACCAGGCCATTTGTTGGGATTTGTGCAAGGGATATACATACTGACAGAACTAATGAAAGCGTAATTATTTTTTTCATATGATTTATTTATGGTGCGAAAATCGCTATCCGTCTAAATAAATCAGTGCTTTCTCCACGAAATGCAGCTTTTTCTCCACGAAATGCGGGAGGCTTAACTAATGAGCTGCAATAGCTCCTCCTTTTTGCCCCTTGCCAGGGGAATCTGCATATCATTTTCCATTACCAGGTAACCGCCATCTGCACGTACAAACTGCTTAATGTTTTTGGTATTGATGATGTAAGAGCGGTGAGGACGAAAGAAACCTGGAAGCTGTATAAGCAACTCTTCATATTCCTTCAGCTTTTTTGACACCAGCTCGGGAGCCCGGTTGGTGAAATAAAATTTACAGTAGGAGCCATCTGCTTCCGCGAAAATAATTTCGGATGTTCTTACATAAAGCAAACCACCGGTTATGGACAATGCAATTTTTTTCTCCGATTGCTCATTGCTGTTTGCTTTCAACACCCGGACAGATTCGCTCAGCTCTTTTTGCCCCTTCTTTAATTTTGCTTTTTCTACTGCTGCTACCAACTGATCTATATTCAGCGGCTTCAGCAGGTAATCGGTTGCGGCCATTTTAAAGGCATGGATGGCATATTCGGAATAAGCAGTTACAAATATGATCTGGAATGTGATCTCCTCTTCATTAAAAAAATCCAGTATCTGTAGTCCACTCAGCCCGGGCATTTCAATGTCGAGAAATACCACATCAGGTTTGTGCCTGTTGATAGCCTTGATCGCATCCGCAACATTGGCTTCTTCAGCGATGATGTTTACTTCCGGGCAGTAATCACCAAGGAATTTCCGGAGCGAGAACCGTGCCTGTTCTTCGTCGTCTACAAGTATAACAGATAAATTACTCATCAAATTCTTTTTCTATCGGGAATTTTATAACCACCAGCGTTCCTTCCGGACTTTGTTCATTTCCCTTGTCAATTATATCAATTTCAATTGGCAAATTTCTATTTTTATTTAATAGCTCAATTCTTTTTTGATTGGCGCTGGTAGAGAATGAACGATGCGTTGCCTTCCGGATCATTTTTTGTTTTTCTGTATGCTTTCTTCCCCAACCGTTGTCTTCGATCGCTACGATCAATTGATCGTTTATTGTTTTAAAACCAAGGTTAATTTTTTTATTGCCTGTTTTTCCAGGGAAAGCATGCTTGAAAATATTTTCTACAAAAGGCTGGATCACCATGGGAGGAATAACGATTTCCTCTGCAGGGATGCCTTCAGTCACAACTATATCATACGAGATCTCCGAATCAAAGCGCGCAATTTCCACATCCAGGTATAAACGCAGCATGGCCAGCTCTTCTTCGAGCGTAATATGCTGCTTACCCGACATCTCAAGAATGGTACGCATCAAGTCAGAAAACTTTACCAGATTTTCGTTTGCGTTTTTCTGATCATTTTTAAGGAAGAGGGTTTGAATAGAGCTGAGTGCATTAAACAGGAAGTGTGGGTTCATTTGTGCCTTGATCGCAGAGAGTTGTGCGTTGGTAAGGTTTTTCTCCAAACGCGCTTTTTCAGTCTCAATAATCGATTGCCTCTGAACATAACGAATCCTGAAGTATGCTGTAATTCCGATTGCCAATGCAATAAATATGATAACTGTAAGCACGAACCACCAGCGTTGATACACTGGTTTAAGAATAGTAAATTCCAGCTTTAACGGAACAGGTGATTCCACACCATCTTCATTTACTGCAATCGCTTCAAATGTGTAATGATCTGGATTCAAAGAGAAGAAACGGATATTATTGCCGTGCCTGTCTGTAATGATCCATGCAGAATCGGGATTGGACGTATTGATCAACCTGTATTTGTATTTAAAATGTTTTCCGGGCTTGTAAGGAAAACTTTGGAAGCCAATAGCAAGATTGTTTTCGGAAGGTTCCAGGTCAATGATGTTTTTTATATCTATAGGTACATCGTTTACTTTTATGTAATTAAGAAATATGTCCGGTTTGTAATTGTTGGACGCAATAGTATTAGAAGGAAAAGAAATTAGACCATTGCCGCTTGTTATCCATACTTTACCATTGCATACTTCAAAATCAACTACATCATCGCAAAACAAACCATCTTCCATTGTGAAATTATCGAAGTGATCAAAATTAATATTGGTTCGCTGGATACCCGAGTTGCTGAGGATCCAGATCGTATCATGACTTGCTTTCATTGAGATGATATTATTATTCAGCAAACCTTGTTCTTCGTTTACTTGTTTACTGAACGCTGTTCCTTTAAAAATAAGAATACCGTTTTGTACCGTACCTACGATATTTTGATCTTTGCAGGAAATTACTTTTGTAGCATACACCGGTTTATTATTCAGTTTGGGTTCAATGGTGCCTGATGTTGTATATAATTTTAATCCACCGGTGTAGCAGGCCCAGATCGCTTCGTTCAGACTATCGATCATAAGTGACCGACAGCGGGCAACAGGCCCTATTGTTACTCCGTACAAACTGATCCCGTTGCTTTTCAGAATAACGACCGGGTTTTTCAGACTTGTGTTTGCTATAATATTTTTGATAAACGTTTTTGGTGATTGACCGGGCAGCTCATAAATGCTTAACCCAATAGGGCTCGCAGTTAGCATGCATCGGCCATCTATGCAAATATCTTTAATGTTTGGATTTTCAGGAACAAATCCGCTTGCTTTATCTCCTGGTTTATTGGTTTGAAATAATTTATTGCCCGAAATAAAATACTTACCAGAGAATCCATCGTAAACAATTTTATTAATGATACGCCCTGGTTCCAAAGCAAATGAACGGACTACTTTTTCAGTAGTGCAGTCAAAAAGATAAACATTTCCCTGCTTGCTTCCGATCATTAATTGGTTGTTGTCGTCTTTGCAAATACCTGCCAGCTGATAGTCGTCAGCAGTAGATAAACGAAAGTTTTTGAATTGCAGATTAGGAATAATGTAAATGCCATCATTGAGTGTGCTTAACCAATAATTACCTTCCTGGTCCCTGATCATGTCGGAAATATATGGATTAGCAGAGAAGGGGGTAAGGTAAACTATATTGTTGCTTACTTTATAGGTAAATGTTCCGGTTGATGTATTAATGTAATTTGTAGTTCCGATAGTAGAAAATGTATTGAGCGTTCCAAATGGAATAGAGGAAGGCAGCTCTTTCATCGTATTATTGTCAACAATAAAGAATTTGCTTTTTGAGCGGTCAAGAAAAAGCGCTTCTTTACCGGGAACAGGATAAAAGTTGGCTGCAATTTCGCAATCCGGGTAACGGTTGAGTTTAATGAGTTTATTGTTACGGTAACACCAGATCCCATCGGTAGAAGTGCTGAAATGCAGGTCGCCATTTTCCTTTAGCAGCAGCTGTTTACAGTCCCAGTCTTTAAGCAAGGGCTGTTTGATCAGCTCTGCTTTTTTTGTTGTGATATGGTAAACGAACAGCCCGCGGGTACTGCTTGTGTACAGTGTATTTGTTTTTTTGTCAATGTCATAAAGCGGAAAATCCGGCTCTTTTAGCTTTTCATATTCATCAAGAATATAAAGCGAATCATTTTCAATATAACAGATCTGTCCCGAAAAGTTAATGCACCATATCCTGTCGTCTTTGTCGGTAATTAGTTTTGAAAGTGCTTTTCCCGAAAGGTTTTTGTTGGAGTAGTTCTTAAACCCATAGCCATCATAACGGCTCAATCCATTATTATGACCTATCCATATAAACCCTTTTTTATCCTGGAAAAGATCGTAGGTTTCTTTGCTGGGCAAGCCTTGTTCGTAGCCGATCTTAAAGAAACAGGGCTCCTGCGCTTTTAACCGCTGAACAATGAATAGTAAAAGTAGTATGCAAATTGCCTTAACCACGGCACGAAGATAAGGAATATTGTTGCTGCCTGCTGAATTGGAAGTGTAACGGATTACACTCTTATAACTTAGGGTGTAATCCGTACTAACTGTTTTTATAAGTTCTTATACCAGGTAAGTATGTCTTCCGCAACTTTTTCCCAGCCTGGTTCTCCTGCAATGAAATGGCTTTTTTCTTCATAGATCTTTGTGTCAACAACACTTTTTTTGTGTTCGTATTTACCGGCTATTTTTTTTGTAAGTGAAGAGGGAAAAATATGATCATTTCCACCACCAATAAACAAAAGCGGCGCATGAGATTTATTAAAATTGATATTTGAATAAGAATCCAGGACTAACTGACGGCTAACTGCGAAACTTTCCGGAACAGCAAATTGATCGTACGCTTTTCCTTTGTCTTCACCAGGAAGAGTGTTGAAGAAGGCATAGTCATACCATTTTCGTGACCCCATAAAGTTTTTCTTTCCTGAAAAAAAACCAAACGCGGGTAAAACGGTTTTTAAGGTCTGGAAGGGAGGAAATACATTTTTTGGAGGAGCTCCGTTCAAACTTACGGCAGCGGCTACCTGATCAAGATCTGTTAGTTTCAAGGCTGCCATTCCTGCCATAGAGTGACCTATTACCAGTGGTTTTTCAGGAAGTGTGCCTATAAGTTCAATGATGTTATCTACTACCCGTTTAAAATTGGTTTTTGCAAGATCAGGGTGTCCGTTTGTTCTCAGATCTTCCGGGTTGCCTTCGTGACCGGGATTAACAGGAGTATAGACTTTATAACCTTTTTGTTCATAAAACTCTTTCCATAAATTCCAGGTAATATTGTTTACGAAATTCCCGTGAACAAGTACGATTGTTTTTGATTTTTTCATGACGTTAATTTTTTATTGTTTAATGATGACACAAATATCCATCAGGAAAAAATCAAAAACTTTAACCCAGGTTAAAATCGTATTATTTGCCGGAAATTCTTTTTCTTATGCGGCTTAAAGATGGCCCCTGGATGCCCAGGTAAGAGGAAATGTGGTATAAAGGAATGTTATTGAAAATGTCGGGGTGTTGTTTAATCAATTCAAGGTAACGTTCTTCGGGAGTTTTAAAAAGAAAACTTTCTGTGCGGGCAATGGTTACATTAAATGCTTCCTGAGCGAGCAATCTTCCAAATCTTTCCCAGGCATGTGATTT
>DASWXS010000041.1:0-5286 GCA_036405375.1 Bacteroidia bacterium | reverse complement strand
AAAAAACGACTGTAATCCGTGAGCATCGGTATATATTTTAACGATCTGCTTTTTGTCGTCGTATTTGATCGCTTTAAAAACTATTCCCAGAGATTTGCCCAGCATTTTTACAATAACGTTTTTTTAATCACACTCACCACTTGTTCCACTTCTTCCTGCGTATTGTATTTACCAAAGCTAAAACGTACCGACGAATAACAATCTGCCTCACTTAATCCCATTGCAGAAAGCACGTGTGAAGGACTCGCAACAGCCGACGTACATGCAGAACCGGAAGAAACAGAAAAATGCGTATTCCAGCTACCAATCAATTTAGCAGAAGCGTGTCCTGAAAAACAAAGGTTACTCGTGTTATACAACCTGTACTTTGTGCTTCCATTGATCCGTAATCCGGGAATATCCAATAACTGGTGTTCCAAATAAGCACGCAATTTTGAAACATGCATTCCATTATCCCAGAGTTCTGCTGAGGCAATGTCACAGGCTTTCCCTAACCCAACAATTCCAGGCACATTCAATGTACCGGATCTCAAGTTCTTTTCATGCCCACCCCCATGAAATAATGGGGCTAATGTAACACGTGGATTTTTTCGCCGAACATATAATGCTCCAACACCTTTCGGACCATATAATTTATGAGCCGACAAGCAGAGCAGATCTATTCCCAGTTCGTTTACATCCAGCATCACTTTGCCAACAGCCTGGGTTGCATCGCAGAATAAAATAGTTTTTTTTGCATGCACAATGGCGCTGATCTCTTCTATAGGTTGAATAACGCCTGTTTCGTTATTCGCATACATGATCGCAACCAAAACGGTTTTATCTGTAATCACTGTTTCCAGCTGCTGCAAGTCAATCAGTCCCTCCGCATCTACGTCCAGGTAGGTAATTTCCGCACCTTTTTTCTGAAGGTATTCGCAAGTATCCAGAACCGCTTTGTGCTCAGTTTTAACTGTTACAATGTGATTTCCTTTCGTTTTGTAAACATCGTATATCCCTTGTAATGCAATGTTTATAGATTCTGTAGCACCGGATGTAAAAATAATTTCCTGTTCCTCCGCACCAATAAGATTTGCTACCTGTTGCCTTGCCTGGTCAACAGCCTGCTTTGCAATCCAACCGTGTTGGTGTGTTGAGCTTGCAGCATTTCCAAAATTGCCGGTAAAAAAAGGAAGCATTGATTCCAACACTCTTTCATCTACCGGTGTAGTTGCGTTATAATCTATGTAGATTGGAAGATTCATTTATTTTGTTGCGCTAAATTCTCTTTTGCCAATAAGGTTCTCCCCTCTTGAGAGGGAAGGGGTGTGTTGATCTGCATTTTCTTTTATCCAGCTCTCAATTACTTCCAACACCATTTGGATTTCCCCTTTTACAGAACCATCATCGAATCTCAAAAATTTTATTCCTAATTTCTCTAATTCAGCTTGCCTTAAAACATCTTTTTTATACGCCTCTTCACTATGGTGACTATTCCCATCAATCTCAATCGCCAACATTAGTTCATTGCAAAAGATGTCCACTATATAATTCCCTAAAGGGTTTTGTCTATGAAAATCATATCCCAGCATTTGTTTACCCTTAATATTTTTCCAAAGGAGTATTTCAGATAAAGTGCTATTATCCCTTAAGTCTCTTGCGAACTGTTTAAGATAAGGGTTATATGGGATAATTTTTCGTTTCATGTAGTATACGTTTTCCATACCCCTAACCACTCTCAAGAGGGGACTTAATCATGTATTAAATTAATGCTATTACTTAATTTTGAAATACAACTAATTCCCGATCAATACAAAAGCTCCCCAGTAAAACGGTTCCTTGAACTTCGTTTTGATCTGTTTTTGAGCCGCTAAGAAAGCCTCCTGCTTATTCCCACTCGCCGCGTAGTTCTTATAAAACGCTGTCATCAGTTCCATCGTTGCCTCATCACTTACTTCCCACAAGCTCATGATCACAGATTTGGCTCCCGCAACAAGAAACGAACGTTGCAAGCCATACACGCCTTCCCCTGACTTAATATCACCTAAACCCGTTTCGCAGGCGCTCATTACAACCAGGTCGGTTTTATCAAGCGACAGGTTCATCGCTTCGTATGCGGTAAGAATTCCATTGTTTGCAGTTGCTTTTTCTCCCGTTTCGTCAAACACTTTTTCGCAGTTGGCAAGCATTAAACCTGATCGTAATAATGGATTCTTTTTTGCTTTAGAGGTTTCTACACCTAATACTTTATCAGCTTCTACTTCACTTAGATCGGCAAGGAAGAAGCCATGAGTTGCAATATGTAAAACTTCTGCCTGTGCAGCTTTTACAGCCTCTTCGCTTGCATCATTTTGCATCACTACTTTATTGGTATACCCTCCGGCTTTAAGAATTTTAGTAATGTTCTCTACTTCAATTTTTGTTCCGGGCAATGCTGCAATAATATCATTTCCTCCATAATTCGGATATCCCACTAAAAAAGCTGTTTTTGCTCTTGCACTGTTATTGCCTTCTTTTAGTTTCAGGATGTCTTTAGTATTGCCAACCACAACAATATTTTCTTTCTCTATGAGGTATTTATTTGACTTAGGATCTTTCAGCGTAAGTAAGCTGATCTGGTTGTAAACCCCATCGAGTGATACATAAATTTTTTTCTTTCCCGATATCTTGCTTTCTATCGGTTCCCAGAATAATGCATAACTCTTATTATCCGGTTTCAGGTTTTTGATCGACTCACGGTAAAATGTAATCCCTTCATTTTCCATTACTGAACCATTCGGCAGCGCAATAAAATCAAGAGCGCCACTATTAGTAAGTATCATCGCCGCATATTGGATTTCTTTTGTGAATACATTATCAAATTTCTGAACCTGGATGATCTCTACAGCTGCTTCATCGGTTTTCAATTTAGAAGTGATCTGACCATAAGTAATTTTTTCTTTTGAATTGCCACTTCCAAAAGCAGTTGATTTTTGTGAAAGCGATTTTTCCAGTGCATTTGCATTGTTCTCCAGCGAATCAACATTTATTTTCTCTTCAGCGATCTGTTCTTTCGTCATGGTGTATACACGCCCCAACTCTTCTTTTGTGCTCAACCAGTTATTGTAATCATTGATCAAAGCCTCATCACCACTGGTAAGGATCTGGTTTCTCACCTTAGAAGATGAATTCAGCAGCAAGGCTTTATTATGCAACTGGTTATTCAGCATCACATCTAATAAAGATTTGTCGGTTGCATAATTCGCAATTACAAAAGAGTTGAAACGATTAAAGCGTGGTAGTGTTTTGTCCCAGAATTTTGTTTTTTCTGTTTCGCTTAGTGTAGAAAAATAATCGTCGATGTAAGCCGATGTTTTTTCCAGTACCACTTTATAATTGGCAGCAGCTTCCTGATTCTTGCCATTTACCCATTGAGCAAGAGACAGGTTTTCCAGTTGTTTAATGTACTCCGGGTGATTTTCTCCATAAATGATCTTGTCTGCTTCAACCACCTGGTTCATATATTCCAGAGCTTTTGGCTTGTTGTTGTTCACACGATAATATGTTGCAAGATCTGCCCGTGTAGCTGTGGTTGCCGAATTTTTATCTCCGAATTTTCTTACATAAATATCCAATGCACTTACCAGGTTTTTCTCTACCAGGTCCGTTTTGCCCATTTCCCAATACAAACCTGCAAGACCTCTTTTCAGATGCGCATAATCGGGGTGATTGGTTCCCAGCTTCTTTTGTTTAATTTCGATTGCAGCCAGGTAAATCTTTTCTGCCTCTTCATATTTCTTCATATCCCTATAAATCGAAGCAAGGTTGATTGTTAGCTTCAGGTAATTGGAAGATTTTTCACTTAAAACTGCCTTAGCAATCGACTCGGCCTGTACCATCAGCTCCAATGCTTTTTCCAACCTTCCGGTTGCCTGGTATAGCATGGCTTTATTGTTGAGAGACAATGCATAACTAAGGCTTTTTTCCCCGGCCAATTCCTTATTCAAAGCAATTGCCTTATCGATCCATTCTTCTGCTTCGGCATATTTGCCCATATCTTTAAGTAATACAGCTTTGTTATTTACAGAAACAGCATATGCTTCACTCTTCGGTTCTATGCTTTCACGCAATGCAAGTGCCTTGTCTATACACTCCAATGCCTTTGTATATCTTGCTGTTGACTGAAACAAAAGTGCTTTATTATTTTGGAGTTGTGCGTACGCTGCAGTTGTGGTTGAGTTGGAAGAAATAAAGTATTGCTCGGAAAGAAAAAACATGGAACGTGCCGAGCCGAATTTGTTCCCTGCAAAAAACACTTCTCCCTTTCGGTTATAACCGTAAGCACGGTCATAATCAGAATGCTCTTTGCCCTGCAAAAAATCTTTTGTTCCGATCAATGCGTTGGATGCTCTTCCTCCCTTTTCTTCTGTTTCAAAAAGCCCGGAGTTATCGCTAAATGAAATCGCGTAGTTAAAGTTACTGGCGTCAAACTCTTCCCGCGACTTTTCCAGCTTTTTATCAATAGCATCGTTTGTCTTATTTTTTACATTCTGTGCAGTATTGGTAGCCGTAGTTTTGGCTTTGTCCTTTACTTTGTCTTTAATCCCATTAAGATTAAACTGTGCAGCAGAAGAAATTGTTATGCCCGAAACAGCAATTAACAGTAGAAACCTGGTATTCATAAGAAAAAATTTGAGAAGACTAATTTAGAAAATCTTCAGATACAACTGGGCAGAAAATGAAGCTATTTACGCTTTTTTAGCTGTTAAATCATAGGCGAATGCCTATAATGCACCCGCCCGACTGAACATCGTTCGGGCGGGGACTTCATTATGCCACGATGCTGGCTTTAGGATACGTGAGCATCGTGCATTACAGGCGAATGCCTATAATGCAGACGTCATCTACTTGTTCCAGGTTACCTCTCCAACCGGTAAATTGTTCGTCGAGCAGCTGCTGCTGATCAGGAAGCGGAAGTTTTACATTAGCGAGCAGGAGCTGTTCCAGCTGTTTGTATTTAAATTTCTTCCCTTTGGCTCCACCAAATTGGTCAGCATAACCATCGGTATACATGTAAAGGCTATCTCCTTTTTTCAGGTTTAATTCATGTGTAGTGAATGGCGTTTGTTCAGCATATTTTCCAATCGGCTGTTTGTTCGCCTTAATTTCATTAATCGTACCAGGAGCTGATCCCAAAACATACCACAAAGGGTTATTAGCTCCTGCCCAATGGATCACAAAATCTTCTTCGTTCAGTTGAGTGATGGAAGTAAGCGAAATATCCATCCCATCTTTTACTTCACCCTCTTTCTTCATCTCAATAGCATC
>DASWXS010000040.1:0-3965 GCA_036405375.1 Bacteroidia bacterium | reverse complement strand
CAGACAATATCAGCGAATTGAATTTTTTGCTGCAGCAAAACGATATTAGTAAAGCCAGCCGCAAAATGCTGGATCTCACCAAGGAATTCGATCTTCCACATGAAATAGAGCAGCTGGCACATGAAGTAAGGATCGCTCATAACAACTTGCAAAATGAAACCAGCGTTGTCGATGAAACCATCATCGAAAAATGCAAAGCGTTTCTTGCTTATATAGATCATCATAAAGAACAGTTTGAAGCATTTATCAGGCAAATTGATCACGGCACCTCTACCGTGTATTACGCAAAAGGAATCAGCAAACGATTCTGGTCGGGTAATTCACCATTCTATCTTCAGCCATCCGATCTTGAATTAAGAACCGGGCAAATTACCGGCGTTGTTGGTGAAAATGGAAATGGGAAAACTACTTTATTGCGCATCGTAGCCGGTGAATTATTAAGCGATACCGGCGAAATCAGTTATCCTTTATTGGGATTAAAAGCCGGCGAATGGTATGATATTAAAAATCAGGTTGCATTTATTCCCCAGCGATTAAGCAAATGGCACGGTACCTTACTCGATAACCTTCGCTTCTATGCAGCTATTCATGGAATAAAAGAAGAAGAGAACGAAAAACAGGTAACCTATATATTAAACCGCCTTGGGCTCGATAAATTCAAACATCTGAAATGGAGCGAAATTTCGAGTGGTTACCGCTTACGTTTTGAGCTGGCAAAAATGCTTATGCGAAGACCAAAGCTATTGGTGTTGGACGAACCACTTGCGAACCTGGATATCAATGCTCAGCAGCTTTTTTTACAGGACTTGAAATTTATTATCAAATCGGTTCGTTATCCTTTATCTATCATATTAAGCTCCCAGGCCTTACATGAAATTGAAAGCGTGGCCGATAATATTATTTTCATTAAACAGGGACAAACCTTGTACAGTGGTTCACAGAAAGAATTCGGGCAGGATAGAAAAGTAAACCTGTTTGAAATCTCCGGTACGTTTACCCGCGAGCAGCTAACGGCAGTAATGCAATTGATCCCAGGATCAAAAATAGAAGAAAGCGGCACTATTTATTTTATCTCTACTCCAACCGATTTCAGTGCTGAGGAATTTCTTCAAACATTAATTATGAATAAGATCCAGTTGAATTACTACAGGGATATCAGCTTCTCTACCCGTAAACTATTCAAGAAAGATTTTTAATTAAAGAACAAAACTTAAATAATACCTTATGATAAGCTTTTTAGCTCCCGGATTTTTAAAAAGATTAGACGCAAAACTACTGGTGAAAAATCCAATTTTATGGGTCAGTAAAATTCATTACGTTGCTTACTACTCACTATTACTCTGGATTTTCACTTCTCTTATTGCTTTGATCATCCCGATTAACCTTACCGATATGGTAGGAAATGGCATTTATTATACATTATTTACCATCATTTCTATTGTATTGCTTTGTGTATGGTTGTACCGTAATTCCTTATTCAATATTGAAAGCGAATATGGTAACAGGAAGAAAACGGATGAGTACAAAATTTTCTTTATCAATTTCCTCTGCGTATTTATGCTTTTCTCTTTTGCCTATCCTTTTTCTTTCATCTATAATATTCGTGTTGCCAATTCCATATCAAAAGAAGAACTAAAGCAGGAAATAAACACACTTAATATTGGTGAGCCTTTTTTCGCAAGAAATTTTTACGACTATTCAGAAATCCAGATCAGAAAAGATTCTTCAGAAGTTGACAGCTTAAGCGAGCAATATCCACAATACATTTACAAACACGATATTAGTCAATACAGGGGCTGGAGTAAATACACACCGTATCGATTCAATATGGATTCGAGCGAAATTTCGATTGGGGTGCTGAGCTCAAAAGAACAGGAAGCTGCCTTTAACTCCATTCGTTCCAATGATTCGAAAGCACTCGAAGCTATTCAAAAATGCATTGCTATCTATAAAAAACATGATCTTGTATTTGATTACGAACCAGCCTATATTTTAGAAAGGTATAAAACATTGTGTAAAGAACCTGTTGAATACGATAATTTCAACAGCCTGGGCGGAAACATGTATTACGATACAGATACCTATAAAATAGAAACCATCCTGAGAAACGTTACCGACGCACAATACGACAATATTTTCATTTTTATGTGGGGCTTTAATGTAGCTATGTTTTATTTTGTGTTCTTCATCACAATTACCTTTATGATGTTTAAAGGTGTACGCTGGCAGTATTTCCTGATTACACTCGTTACCTTTATTGTATTGCCTATTATTCTATTTATTTTCGCTATGCTGTTTACCCTTGGCTTAAGCAGCGATCTTGGGCCGGTTTACATGACAGGATTATTACTATTGTACTTCACCGCACTCATTGTTTCGTTCACGTTTTTCTTTAATCCTAAAAAGTTCAATGGATTCAAAAATATCTGTATGCAGATTGTTTACGTATGCACGCCGGTTCTGTTCTTTTTTATCATTGTTTACCTGGATGAAACAACCGATATTTTCTGGAGGGATTATTATTCGCAAATGTATAACGAACAGGTAGCTACAATAGATGCATCAATAAAAGCAGGCGACGTGAGTGCACAACACCTTGCTTATGATATCGAGTACCGGGAACACCGTAACCTGTTGGAAAATATGATCTGGGGATCACTGATCTTTGGTGTGCTGTTTCATGTATCCTTCTTCATGGTATTTATGAAAGAGCAATTCCTGAAAATGAAGGCTTTACCTAAGAATAAATAAGAACCACCTCATTTCCCAGTAAACCAGGCATTTAACAATTTATTTACAGATCATTCTGGAACAATTTTTGTATTTTCGAATCAAAATCCTCTAAAATGAAAAAGCTCCTTTACCTCGTACTTATTGTTGCATCGGTTCTTTCTGTTGAATCCTGCAAAAAAAGAAAAGCATTTAAGAATGAAGATGGCCAGGCTTCTGAAGATAACAGAAATGTGCAGCAACAAACAGATAACGCGGTAACAGATGGCGATGAAGTAATCAGGAGTATTTCCGCATTAAATGGCAAAGTAATCGGCAATCAAAACAACCAGGTATTTTCCGCGCAATGTGGTTTCAGTATTGATACAACAGGCCAGTATACAGGTTCAGTACGTCTGAATTTTGATGGAACAACCGTTTGCAGCAACAGAAAGAGAAGCGGCTCGATTAAGTTAACCATTCTTAATTATGCGCAGGGTGTACGATGGAAAGACTCAGCCGCAGTGCTGCAGGTAGATTACACCGATTATAAAGTTACCCGTGCAAGCGATAACAAAAGCATTAAGTTTAATGGTACACAATACGTAACCAACGTTCTGGGTGGAGACTTAGGTCAGCTGATACTTTTTGGAACTACCGTAATTCGTACAATTACCGGTAACAATTTGCAGGTTACTTTTGACGACGGAAGCGTTGCCAGCTGGAACATCAACAGAAAATATACATACACAAGAACGATGAACGGATCAACATATGTATTTACATGGACAGGCGAAGGCCTGGGTTCAGCTAACGGTGAAACCAACCTGGAAAACTGGGGAACAACAAGAGATGGTGATGCATTTACCAGTAAAGTAGAAACTCCGGTAGTTTGTAACACAACCTGTGGATTATGGAACGCGGTACAAGGAAAAATGAATATTAAAGTTGCAGCTAAAGAGTTTGCTTTGGTAGTAACAATGGGCATTGACCAGGCAGGAAATCCTATTACCCCTTCAACAAATGCTTGCCCTTGGGGTTGGAAAGTGGAATGGACTTATAAAAACAAAACCAACGATAAAAAATTCCAGTACTGGTAGGAAACTATTCCGGGTTTCTGGTTACCGGTTTCTTATTTAAGAATATATAGTATAAAAAATCCCGTTCAATGCTGAACGGGATTTTTTATTGGAGCCAATTCCTTTATTATTTCATCCTCATAAATCCTAATCTTCCACGCTTACATTTTGCCTTTA
>DASWXS010000039.1:0-6164 GCA_036405375.1 Bacteroidia bacterium | reverse complement strand
AATAATAGGCTTTGCAGATGTAAAAGAGGCAGCGCGATTCAAACGTGATTGCATTTTCCATGTTTGCCATTAGTGGCAGCTCATTCAGTTTGTTAATCTCTTCCTGGTAGCTGTTACTCATGTAATCAATGTTGCCTACTTTGGATTCGATGAGTTTGAAGGTTTCGAAAACGCTTCTATACTCCAGTATGTTTGCGCTTTTCACCAGGCAGGTTTTCTGAACTTTTTCAATTTCATTAAAGGTGTCGAAGGTTTCCTGGTTTACCAGCGTGGTTGTATGCGAATCCCGGATTACTGCATATGATGAATACACCAGGTCGTAACGCTCTGCCAGGAACGCTTCTGTTGCTGCATTGGTAGCCAGTTTTTTTGCGGAGGTGTACAAGCCTTTTCCTATCAATACTTTTGCCGATGACAGGTTTGTCCATACAACGCTCTCTATTCCCGAATCTTTTTCATATTCAACAAGCGCTGCAATAATACGACTGTACAGGTGGTGCTTGACTATTCTGAATTTTTGCGGATCGTTTGGGAAAAACTTTTGTTTAGCCTGGTCTTCATTGTATTCTGCCTGGTTACATAGCCAGTTAAACAGACGCAAATGTATTTTTTCATCGCCACCAGACTTGTTTTTAAATCCATATTTTGTAAAATAGCCCCTTTCTGTGGCATTCAGGCTTTTTACCAGGTGAAAAAGAAACTCCTTTTCCTTCATGCTTCAAAAATAACAATTTTTTATTATAATAAATTTATTTTCAATAATATACATATAATTAATTCGTCTCAAAATTTAACAAATCAATATTTTTGTCGCTTGTATTTCTGCATTTATAGCGTATTTTTGATTACTTAAATTTCCCTCATGAAAAAATTATTACTTTCTATTTTTATGGTGATTGCTGCGATTGGAGCACAGGCACAAATCACCGTGAACCCTTCCAACGCATGTGTTCCTGCATCAGTTAACGTAACTTCAACAGGAAATTATCCGGGAGCTACCGATTATGAATGGCATGTGAACGGAACCCTGATGGCGACCGGGCCAAGCGCCACCCTCACCATTACACAGCCGGGATTTAATAGCATTAGTCTCACGGTTTATGATGCGAACTCTAATCAAATTGGAGGCGACTTCGCATGGTTTACCGGTAATGGATACTCAGGAATTGAATCTCCGTTAACAGCGAATTCTACCTGTCCCGGCGACAAAATAGGCTTTTATCTTAATGGATTTCATCCCGGAGGCAATGTTTCCGTTACCTGGGATTTTGGCGATGGAACTCCTGTTGTTTCAGGAACTCATACCAGCTGTGAACATACTTACACCACCCTGAATACTTATACGGTAACAGCAAACGTTACCAGTAACTGCGGAAACCAGAACTTTACATATAGTGTAAATGTGGTTAACAACGCTCCTGTAGGTAATGTTTATGTTCAGGCACAGGAAGACACGGTGTGCCCGGGCGACAGAATTGAGTTCTATCATCCTATTGGTGGTAATAATTACATTATGGATTATGGTGATGGTACTGTAGAATACGGAACACGAACACATACTTATTTTGTGCCAGGATCTTACATTGTAAAGTGCACATTCTTTAACAGTTGTGGCAGTTCTGCAACTGCCTATGATACGGTTCGTGTAATGAACAATGTTGGCATCGGAAGTAACATAAACTATTTTTCTATCAGCGATACTACAATTTGTCCTACCACAAAAATCAGCTTCTATCCACCGGGTGGCTTTGCAAGCTATAGCTGGAACTTTGGCGATGGCAATAGTTCAACGGTTTCTACACCAACCAATACTTATTCAAGCGTTGGCGATTACAATGTTACACTTACGCTTACCAACGGCTGTGGATACTCCAAGTCAATCACAAAAGCCGTACATGTAATTAATGGAATTATGGTTGATCCTTTTTCCGTTTCGGCACCGGATTCCACTTGTCCTAATACATCGGCATTGGTAACTATTCCTTATCCTTTAAACAGTCATGAGAACGGGCAGCCTGTTTACTTTAACTGGAATGATGGTACAACATCGGTTGCAGAAAAACAGGAACAAATCATACACACTTATTCTTCAAGCGGAACATATAATGTAACAGCAACTATTGTTAATGGCTGCGGTCAATCGTATACCGATTCACTTGTAATAGTTGTTGATGCTGCCGCTACACTCGATCCTAATAGCTTTATGGCGGGCTCTCCATTGTCTCACAGCTGCGTGGGAGATAGCGTTTTCTTTATTGTTTCTCCACCAGACATAGGAACTTTCCTGTTCGATTATGGAGACGGGAATACCTCTAACCTGCCAACCAATTATATTACCGGGCCTAATGGTATAGTGTATGCTGTATTCAAACACGCATATAATGCAAATGGTTCGTATAATGCAAATGTTACCATTACCTCTGCCTGCGGGTCAACGCTTACACAGCCCGCAGGAAGTGTCACTGTTTCTGCAAATAATGCACTCGATGAAGAGTCGGGTTTCTTTTTCGATGAGTCGAAATACTATTGTTTGAATGAACCCGTAACTTTTGCCGCTTACGGTGCATCTACTTACGAATGGGATTTTGGAGACGGAAGCGGAACGCTTATCACGAATTATTCTTTAATCCCTGTTCTGCATGCGTACACTGCTCCAGGGCAATACACAGTAAAAATGAAGCTGAGAAATGGCTGTGGAGTTGAAGATACTATGTCGCAAAAAATCACTATTCCCGATTCGCACATTAATATTAACACCAGTACTGTTTCTTCACACTGTAATCAGAAAGACGGGAAAGCAATTGCTATTGTGAATGGCGCTAATCCTCCTTTCGCTTATAACTGGACCAACGCTGATCATAGCTTTATTGCTGATTCATTAAATGCCGGCATTTATTATGTTGAAGTAAAAGATGCAAAGGGTTGCTCAACATTTGCTGTAGCTACAGTAAGCGATCAGCAGGCGCCTACCATTTCATTAAATAACGCCATTGCTGCAAATTGCCATGGTGAAGCATCAGGCGCTATCGATATTACCCTGATTGGAAGCTCTGCTCCATATACCTATGTTTGGTCGAATGGTAAAACATCTGAAGATATTAACCAACTGGTTGCAGGTCCTTACGAAGTGGTTGTTACCGATGCCAATGGATGTAAAGCAACCAAAAGTGTTACTGTTGGTGAGCCAAACGATTTTACCATCTCTTATGTTTCTTATCCAAGTGTTTGTAATATGAGCACAGGTGTTATTCAAACTTCTGTCCAGGGAAATACAGGGCCATACAATTACCTATGGAGCAATGGATTTACCGGAGCTTCATTAAGCGGTTTATCTGTTGGAATTTATTCGCTTACTGTTGTTGACTCAAAAGGTTGTTTGAAGGAAAAGATTACTTCAGTGAATGAGCAAACTGCTCCTATTGTGGTTCTTGATTCAGTATCTGTTTTAAATTGTGCGCAGCTTGGTGGCGGGGCAAATGTATATGCCAGCACTTACCTTGGATCTTCCCCTTATACTTACAACTGGAACAATGGCGCATCTACACAGGATCTTACCGGAGTTCAGCCTGGGTTTTACTCGTTGCTTGTAAGAGGTGCCAATGGATGTAAATCAATCCTTACTGTTGATATTAACGAACAAACTCCTGAAGGCCTTTCTATATGTGCAGTTACTGTAGACAGCGTTACACAAACCAACAGGGTGATCTGGGAAATGTATTCACGTACCGATATTGAATCGTTTAATATTTACAGGGAAAGTTCGCAGGCTGGCTTATATTATTTAGTAGGGAATGTAGACGCGGATAGTTTGCATGAATTCATTGATCCTTCTGCCGATCCTTCTGTACGCGGATGGAGATATAAATTATCTACCGTAAGTTTCTGTGGTGAAGAATCTGCGCAAAGCGACCTTCACAAAACCATTCATCTTACCCTGAACCAGGGACTGGGAAGCACAGTGAACCTGATCTGGGACAACTATGAAGGACTGAGCTTCAATGAGTTTTATATCTGGAGATATACTACAGCAACCGGCTGGGAAAAAATCGACAGCATTCCTTCCAACCTTTTCAGCTATACTGATCTCAATGCTCCAAACCCAGGAACAACCCCTGACTTGTTTTATTACGTGGAAGGAGGTCCGCTTACGCTTTGTGACCCAACCCGTGGTGCTATCAATACCTCACGTTCAAACATCAAGTCGCCAAGTTCAGTTAACTTTATTGCCTTAACCAATTCAACGTATAACACATCAGCAATTGTTTATCCTAATCCGGCACAGGATATGGTAAACCTGCGGTTTGGCGAAATCTTAAAAGAAAATACTGTTATTGAAATGTACAACTCCTTAGGCCAGCTTTCGTTAAACATGTCTGCAGCAGAAGGCTCAAACGAAACGGCTATCAATACATCGGGATTGAGCAACGGAGTTTATATTCTTAAAGTAAAACAATCAAACGCACAATCGGTGCAACGCATTATCATCAGCAAATAATTAAACCTGTTTAGATGGAAAAGGAGGCTCAAAAGGCCTCCTTTTTTCATTAAAATTCTGCTCTTTTTTTGTGCTAAAGAATTTTTTTCGTAGCTTTATCGAAGGTTTTGGGTGTATTATCGAAGAAAAACACCCCTGCCTGGTAACAATACTATCGAAAAATGAAAAAATTAGCATACAGCCTGGGGGCATTTCTTATTGCGGGAACCATTTTTTTTGCCTGTAAAAAAGACAAGAAAGAAGTAGATAACGAAACACAAACCGTTGCAGATAATGCACTGTGTGAGCAGGAGTTTATGCGTATGGGGCCGGCTGTAAGCGAAAGAGCGGTTTCTACTCCCGGCGTAAAAAAAGTATTGCCTGGTTTTTTCACAACATTTTCAACCTGCGCTTCTGATTCTCTCACGGGCAGCACCTCTGTAGATGCAAATGGTAATTTCTATACAGATAGCATTCCAACACTTACCCTTGATTGGGGTACAGGTTGTGTTGATGTAGACGGTGTGAGCCGTTCCGGAAAACTCTCTACAACATTTACAAAGCCGTTTAGTAAAATAGGAAGTGTGATGACTATTACTCCTATCGATTATAAAGTTGGAAATGTGATCTATTCCGGAGTAATCCAGGTTACCCGTTTGGATACCGGCGAGTTTTCTTCTTTCAGAACACAGGTTATTAACGGACATTGTAAAACAGCCAACTGGGACATTGATTGGATTACTGATAAAACAATACGATATACAGCAGGTTATAACACAAGTACTCCTGACGATGATGTAATAGAAATCTCAGGAACATCAAGTGGTAAAAACCGCGAATCAAGATCATTTAGTGTAACTGTAAAAACACCTCTTCAGAAAAAAGCAAATTGTAAATTCATTTCAAAAGGCTCGGTGGAGATCATTCCCGACGGCCTGAAAGCGCGTACAGTAGATTTTGGTAATGGTGATTGTGACAACATCGGAACCTTTACTGTTAGCGGAAATACCTTCACTTTTACAATGCAATAAAAAAGTTTGCAGGTTAAAACTATTTACTATATTTGCTCATAAGAAAAAGTACACCGAGGTATGGCACTTGATATCTTCGATTTTTACGATAAGATGGAACGCAATAATATTTTGCTTTCCTTTAAGGGAGATATTACCTCGGAGTTATTGACCTCTATCCTCCAGATCATGGAATCCAAAATGGATAATATGCAGGAAGAGCCTAAAATGAAGAAAAAGGTTTACAATGTTTTGGTAGAATGTTTGCAAAACCTGTATCACCACATGGATGACACAGCTGCTGAAACAGGAGATAAAGGAAAAAGCTCTGCAATCTTCACTATCGGGAAAACCGGTACCGAATACGATATCATTACAGGTAATTATATTGCCAACGAAAATGTAACCGGTATGAAACAGCGCCTGGATGAGGTAAACGCTCTTTCAAAAGAAGAATTAAAAGATTATTACAAACAGATCCTGAATAATGGCGAAATGTCATTGAAAGGTGGCGGTGGATTAGGAATGATCGACATTGCCCGCAAAACAGGTCAAAAACTAGGATACGAGTTTCAAAACATTGACGATAAAGTATCATTCTTCAGTTTAAAAATAAAAATTTCACAACTATAATTAAATAACAGGCAAATCATGGAAAAGTTCTCAATCGACGGTACACC
>DASWXS010000038.1:0-5080 GCA_036405375.1 Bacteroidia bacterium | reverse complement strand
CTTGCAACTCCAATAAAACAGCTGCTTGGCGATGATATCACCTATGGTGATATTCGTTTTGCGCTTAGTTTGGTGAAATAATAATAAGTAATATTTTATTGCGTCGTAAGAAAGGTTGCTTTAATATAACTGGTCTTTTTTCTTCTACTTTCTTTGTCTTAACCACAAAGAAAGTAGCAAAGAAAAGTCAAGGCAAAACAGATGCTCACGCACCTCGCTCAATTCTGCTTCGCGCTTGTTCTTGATTTCTTTTTGTTACTTTTTCTTGATCAAGTAAGAAAAAGTAAAGAAGATAAAAGTAAATAAATGGAACCTTTTCTTACAACAGGATAAATCTATTTATCCTTGCAGCCTTTAACGAAATCAGTAACCAGGTATGCAATCAGTTTACCCGTTTTGTTATCTGCTTTTATATGCGCGAGTACGGGAGCACCCTCAGCAATATGAAGGTAGCAAGCATTAAGGTTCCTCGCTGCCTTGTACACATACTGGCGTGCCTGCACCGGGGAAAGACCGCTGGATGTTTTAGCACTTGAAGGAACATTGGTTATAGAATCCAGGTCGAGTTCAACACCACAATAATTGTCTTTGCAAAACCCTACACAATCATCAATCCCTTGTTGAAAGGTAATTGATTCACGTATGAACATATCTTCAAACGTGTTGTAAAAGAGAAATTCTTTATCATTATTGAATTTTCTCATTACATTTTCTGTATTATACGATTCGTGAATTCCGAAAACAGCGTATTTTCTTAAGATTCCTTCCTCAAAGGCATAACTAAAGCCATTGCCGCTGTGCCTTCCCTCCAGTGGCCTGAAATCGGTATGTGGATCGCAATTGATAACATTAATGCCTTTTTGTTTGATCTTATCTGTTTGTTTTAAAGCATCACTGCTTGCTTTAATATTAGGATATGCATTATTATGGCCTCCTCCAATAATCACAGGGATCTTCCCAGCCATTATAATATGTTTGATGATCTCATAAACGCGTGCATCAATAAATTCAACCAACTTTCTCAGGTATTCAATATTGTTTTTCTCTTTGGCATTGAGATGCTCAGCCTTTTTCATTACATCCTCAAAGTCAATGTGTCCTAAAACAATAAACTCTTCGCCTGATAAAAAAGAATTGCTCTGGAGGTTCAATATATTTTCTAACGCAGGCTTCCAGGCAGTCTGTGTTCCTCCCCTTCCAAAATTAGCCCTTACACCTACATCTTCGGGCAAACCAAGCAAAACAAATTTAGCGGAACAGGATTCAAGATCCTCCGGGAAATTAGCGAGGACCTTCACTTTTTCGCCCACTTTTGTCTCCTGGGATCGTTTTCGTGTAAGTTCCTTAACTGTATTGGAATTGTATAATTTTAAATAGGGAAATAACATAATACCTTTTAGTATTACAAAGGTAGATGTTGTGCCGCTTATATCAAAAACAAAAACGTCCCGGCGATTCTGCCGGGACGTTAATTTTATTTTAGAATTTCGCCCTGATCTTTCTCATTTTGCTTCTTCCTCTTTTGTTGAAGAAAGAACCGTAACGCGATCTGTAGAAGCTACTTTTTCCTCTTAGAATATAACTATATGAGAAATTCATTGTCATGTATGAATCATTGTGAGAAGGATCTCCACGTTTGTTATTTGGATTCATAATTTTATCGAAACCAAAATTATTCAAAAAACCGGGTGACTCAGCAAACAAATCAGGATCAAGTTCCGGGGTTCTGTTAGACATTGCAACTCCTTCCGCTGTCATTTTTGAAGGATCTCCCCAACCTTGTGAAACATCGTCCAGGTAATCTGTAAACGTTGTTCTCCAGTTTAACTCCCATCCAAAACGGTGCTTTTTACGGTATGTAAAATGGAATCCCATAGTAGCAGGAAGATTAATACCAAACGCTTTGTAAGTAACACCTTCTGTTTCCAAAGGTCTTAATGCAACCATTTCACCAGCAGCATTTTTAGCTTTCGGATTACTATAAAAAGCACCTACACCTACACCTATATATGCCCTGAATGCTAAACGGAAGCGATAATCAGATCCAAGGTCGGTATTTTCATAAAAAACAAACTGCCCCTGGGTAGTAAGATCAAACATATCGTTTACAAAGCTCAAATTGCGTGCATTTCTTGCCGGATTGGTTGACAATTTATCATCACCTGAAATCCTGAAATACATCAATTCTCCTTTTACATAAAATCTGCGTGAAAACTTGTAACGAACAAAGCCCGAAAGTGATTGACGGGTTTTAGCTAATTTCATATCAGAAATAAAATCACGTCGTTCTTTCTCCTTTCCGCCTATTTCTCCAAGATAATTAGCAATCCCGGCGCTTCCGCCATATTCAAACATGTACTGCGAATAGCCTTCGAAAGTAAATAAGGTAACAAAGAGAATGACAATAAAACGTAATTTATGCTTCATGCGGTATGAATTTTTTTGCCTAAGCAATTACAAATATAAATAATTTATACTTTCGTGCAAATCAATTACCAATCGTTTTTTAACACTTTCGTATGAATAACGCTATTTGCAGACTATTTAATATAAAGTATCCCATTATCCAGGCAGGAATGATCTGGTGTAGTGGCTGGGAGCTCGCTGCAGCTGTGAGTAATGCCGGTGGCCTGGGACTGATCGGATCGGGCTCTATGTACCCGGAAGTTTTAAGGGAACATATACAAAAATGTAAGAAAGCTACGGATAAACCGTTTGGGGTAAATGTTCCCCTTTTATATCCCGATATTGAAAAACACATACAGATCATTATTGAGGAAGGTGTAAAAATTGTATTTACATCGGCCGGAAACCCTAAAACATGGACACAGCACCTTAAACAACACGGAATCACAGTGGTGCACGTGGTAGCAAACACCAAATTTGCCCTAAAATGCCAGGAAGCAGGCGTAGATGCTATTGTTGCAGAAGGGTTTGAAGCAGGAGGGCATAACGGTAGAGAGGAAACGACAACACTTGTACTGATTCCCCAGGTGAAAAAAGTGGTGAATATCCCGTTGATAGCAGCTGGTGGAATTGGCTCGGGTGAAGCTATGGCTGCATGCCTGGCACTGGGCGCAGACGCTGTGCAAATTGGTAGCAGGTTTGTTGCAACCCCGGAATCATCGGGCCATCAGAATTTTAAAGATAGAATTTTAAGCGCCCAGGAAGGAGATACTGTTTTAACGCTAAAACAGCTTACGCCGGTACGGCTGATTAAAAACGAATTTTATGAAAAAGTGCAGGCCGCAGAGTTAAAAGGAGCAAGTAAAGAAGAACTCACCGAATTATTAGGAAGGGCAAGAGCAAAAAAAGGAATGTTTGAAGGCAACTTAACTGAAGGTGAGCTGGAGATCGGGCAGGTTGCCGGGACGATAAAAGAATTAAAGCCTGCAGGAGAAATTGTGGAAGAAATAATGAACGATTGCAGGGAAACATTAAAAAGGATTTCAGATTTAGATTTATAAACAGGATTAAGAAAATAAAAAGCCCCGCTATCTCTTGATAGCGGGGCTTTTTATTCTTTTCGGAATGTTATTTCTTCATACGTTCCGACATTTCTTTCGCTTTTACTGTATCACCAGTAATTAAATATAATTTACGTAATGCCATCATGGATGTTTTGTCGTTTTCTTTTATTGCCAGTGCTTTTTCAAGAACCGGGATAGCCAATTTAAATTTCTCCATTGCCTTATCACCTAATGCTTTTTGTTCAGCATTCATTTTAGTGATAGCATCTGCTTTTCCCTGGTAGTAACCTCCCCAGTTATTATACAAAGCTCCAAGGTTATAGAATACATCAAAATTCTTTGCATCCAGCTCACTTGCTTTTGTATAATCTGCAGCTGCTTTCTGCATAAGCTCTTCGTACTCTTTAGGCTTTTCTTTATCCTTATTGTTATTATCCTTTGGATTGGCAAGGTTATCATAAATGTTACCTCTTACCAGGTAAAAAATATAATTGCCCGGATCTTTTTCTATTGATTTATTCAAATTTGCCAGTGCTTCATCCTGCTTACCTCTTTTCAGGTAATATTCCGTTTCCATATTCATCAGTGACATATCCGAAGGAAAAGATTTTCTGCCGGCAGTAAGGCTTTCAAACGCTCCTGCAGTATCTCCCAAAGCCAGTTTAGCATCATATAAAGTAGCAAAAGTGTATGGATTTGCAATCTTATCTTTTACCATTACCTCGCAGTATTTTTTTACCAGTTCATTGTTTTTCGCATTGCGTGAACTTATAATGGCATTAAATAATGAGCCGGTATCTTTAACTCCCATCATATTAAACGCTTCATAAGTAATGAAATACATTTGGGAAGCCTCTTCGTATTTTTTTGCCTTATAACGTCCAAGGGCAAGATTGTTGATCTCATCAACCATTTTGGCTCCGATCATACTCTGCGTTTGAAGGTAAGATTTATCCTTATCCAGCACCACCAGTTTCGCCAAACTTACTTTCATCTCATTGAAATTATCCATGCTTACATTGCCATAAGCCTGGATTTCCTGCTCTTTCTTATCGGTTACACCAGCCAGTTTCTCTTTTTCTTTTTTAAGATCTTCCCTGTAAAGGAAATAATAGATCTCCGTTCTGTATGACCATGTTTTGGCTTTTTCTTTGGTATCCTCATGCACAGCTGCCAGGTCGATCGCTTCTTTTGCCTTTACTATAGAAGCAACGTCGTTGTTGAGTTTGTAATCATCCAGGTTTCTCCATGCTGTTTGGACTTTACTCCCCTGAGCATTTACCAAAAAAGGAGCGCTTACCAAAAGCGCTCCGATTAATACATTCTTAATATTCATTGTTTTATTATTATTTACTTTCAGTTTTTCTTGCTGTGATTAACAATAGTCTTGCCAAAATTATTCTGTTGGCGTTTCTCCGTTCTCATTGCTTGTTTCAGTATCAGACGCAGGAGTGTTTTCGTTTCCATAATTTTCGGCCGTATTATTTTCTGCACCTTCCTCCTCCTCTACATGATCCACTTTTGTAACAGCAGCAATTTCATCCGCTTCTCCGATGTTGATCAAACGTACTCCTTGTGTAGCACGTCCCATAACACGAAGCGAAGAAACA
>DASWXS010000037.1:0-3050 GCA_036405375.1 Bacteroidia bacterium | reverse complement strand
GAAGCCTGGTAGGAGAAATGGCAGTGGAGAAATTAGTAAGCGGAAAATAGCTTTAAAAATCCCTGTATGAATTGTACAGGTTTGTTTTTATTCCTGCATAAATAAAAGGCGTTTCCCGGTCGAAATTTCTTTCGTTTTTGTAAATACGTTGAATGAGGCCAGCTTCCAGTCTTAGGTTCCAATCAGCAACCAGGTAAAATGTATACCGAAGTTCTGCCTGCATAAATGTGGTTTTAATACCTTGTCCGGTATAATTTCCATATGGTCGGTTCTTTGCAGCATGTACATAACTCAGAAAAATATTCTGGCCTACATTTGAGCTTGTCATTTTTGCGGTATCTCTTCCGCTTTCCGCATAAATTAATTTACCGTCGAGCCGGTAACGATTATGCCGGTAGCTTACAATCCCTACTGCTTCTTTAAAATTTGCACCCAGCGGATGTGCCAAAGGCTGATTGTAATGTGTATAAGATTGTTGCGGACTACCATGCGAATAAGTGAACGGCCGTACATAATTAAATTCTCCCTGTAACGATAATTTCTTTATTCCAAATGCATCAACGTATTTGAAGCCAGCCTGGAATCCCTGTTTGTTCGCCCACCATCCTTTTTGTGCACGGATCTCTTTCAGGTAAAATTCATCAATTACAGCTTGCCCATATAATTTAATTCGTCTTGCAACTTTATAAGAAATAGTAAACCCAAGCATGGAATTGTCACTGGAGCCCAATGAGTATTCGATGGGTCTGAAAAAAACGAAAGGACTTAAATAATTCGGATCAAAACCACGTGTACGATTGGTATCGGTTCCCTGCCATACTACATTTTCAAATGCAGAGATATTGAGGTTATTATTTGCATTCCAGCTTAAATAATGGAAGGTGCCAAATTTATTTTGGAAGTCTTTTTTGATGCCATTTGCATTGCTTACATCATAAAACCAGGAGCACCATGCACTGTATTGCAGGTGCCAGATATTTAACGTTGTTTTGAAATAAGGATAATTAGTTGCCACATCGCTCAACAACAACGACCTGTATCCATCGCCAATAAAATGCTTGTCTTTCCCCAATTGGAAATTGATAAAGTTTTTCGGTGACCAGGAAACATATCCCGAAAAATTGTTGTAGCTGTGCTTTCTGAATCGCAGGTTGGATGTGTCGTTGCCACTTGCATAAGCGATCCCCATTCCCGGAACTATACCATATGATTGAATAGTGCTATCCATAAAATTGGGAGCAGTTATGTAGCCTGCAATATATTGTGCAGCTATTGAGAACTTACGGTTAATATCGCCCCTGATGTATAATCCGCCATTTGTTTCGTTCACGTTTCGGGAATAAAGCATATCGTACCCTTGTTCAACATTTACTTGTGGCAGGATATGCAGGTTGAAAATATTTTTGCAGGAAGGTGTATCACAAATATTTTTGGAAAGAAAGTAATTGTGCAGCTTGGTGTGTTTGTATGGGATTCCCAGTTCATCCAGGTCGTTAACTGTTACCCCGATATATGGTTTTAAAGATGAATGAAAGCGTGTTGTAGGATGTTTAATATAATACTCATCAACAGGATTTAATATATCATTGCTGAGAAATGAATTTTTTGAGAATGCTCCCGGTATGGTTTGCCCATAGCAAAAACTGCATAATATGCCTGCAAGGAAAAATATATTCAGGTAGTTTCTCATTTATTCTTTGAACTCTATGCTGGTTTGTTTGGTGGGATTTTTCGACCTGTAAACCAATTGCAATATGATCGCACATATGGCAGTGAACCCAACAATGGTTAACAGGGAAATGCTTGGATCGATGAAATAGGATATTAATGAAAGTCCTATTGCAAGTATATTAAACGTATATACCCAAACTACAATTCCTATGTGTCCAAGTCCGCAATCCATCAATCTATGGTGGAGGTGATTTCTGTCGGCGGAGAATGGGGAAATACCTTTGGTAGCCCGTACAATAAATACCCTGAGCGTATCAGCCAAAGGATAGATAAGTGTAGCAATTGCAAATACAGGTTTTGAAATGTGCACAAGGTCGTTGTTGATTTTATCCGCAGGATACTCAATAACTTTGATGCACAACACACACATGAGCAAACCAATGGTTAATGATCCGGAATCGCCCATGAAGATCTTTGCCGGGGAAAAATTAAATACAAGGAAACCGAGTAAGGCGCCAGCTAATGCTACAGAAAGAGATGCATATACATAATCGTTTGCAATGATGAACCAACCGGCGAACGATGCGGCAGCAATAAATCCTACTCCGCCTGCCAGGCCATCAACACCATCAATAAGATTAAAAGCATTTACAACCACAATGTAGGTGAAAAGTGATACGAAAACGCTGGCCCAGTAAGGTAGTTCGTATACGCCGAATATCCCGTGCAAACCGGTAATACGAACATTTCCTATTAACACCAATATCAAACCAACAAGTACGTGTGCAACTAATTTTTTTATCGGAGCAGTACCGATAATATCATCTTTTATACCAACAAAAAATAGAACAAGTGAAGTTGCCACAATAAGTTTAAACTCTGTGAGGTACTGGTTTACATCGATAAGCTCTTCCATGTTTTTCAGCATCCCGAAATCTATCTTATACCATAATGAAAAGGAAAAAAGAGTAGCGGCAAAAATAATTACGCCGCCAATGGTTGGAATGATCCGGGTATGAATTTTTCTTCCACCGGGCTCATCAAACAAACGTTTGAGAATAGCAACCTTTATCAACGGTGGTGTTGAATAAAGTACCACAAAAAATGAAGTGGCGAAAACCAGTAATAATGTTACCATAATTTAGAAATCAAAGTAAATATTGTAAAGTGAGGTTTTAAAACTTATGTAAAACATCTGATCAACAGTTCCTTTTTTAAAGATTTGTTTAAGTGTAAGGGAATTGAAATTTCTCGACATAGAGCCAACAGAAATATTCATATTCGATTTTGGATTTATGATTACAGATAATTTTGCATCGATAGAAGTAATATATTTTCGCTGAAGGTCTTTATTCAGGTAATAATTGTAAAACATAAAA
>DASWXS010000036.1:0-4311 GCA_036405375.1 Bacteroidia bacterium | reverse complement strand
CTGTTACCAATTCTATGGGATCAGGTGCATTGGTTGCTTTAAAAAGAGACACTGTAACCGATTCTCTTACCATTATTCAAACAATATACAACTCAATTCGCCCAAGGTACATTAACCGTTCCTGGGATAATAAGTTGCTATGCATAACCGGGTTCGATAATTTCGCCAATGCTACCACGTTGATGTTCTATGAAATCAACAATGTTACCGGCATGCTTATTTATTTGTCTACATTCCAGGGTGGTTCCAGGTATGATTGTAAAAAATGTATAGACTGGAATAACCGATACATGTATACTTGTCCTTATTTTACCGATTCAATTTATATTCATCAATTCGACCCATTTATAGATCAAGAGCTTTATGTTTGCAACGGAGAATCGGCAACACTTGAAGCCTGGGGAAATTACACTTCATACCTGTGGTCAACAGGAAGTACATCTCCTTCCATTACCGTTAATGTTCCGGGCAATTATTACTTAACAGTCCAGGAAGCGAATGGAAATATATATACGGATACTGTTTCTGTTCATATTGATTCCATACCACCAGTAATATTAGGAAGTGATACTACTCTTTATCCTGGAGAATACCTGTTCCTGGATGCAGGAATGAATTATACAAGTTATTACTGGAATGTAGATAACAGCACTTCACAATACATGTTTTTACAGAATGATTCAACTTTCTTTGGTACCACGGTAGTTGCTGTAGAAGTATCAAATAGTAATGGTTGTATAGCTTATGATACTATATTAGTGACTTTTTCCCAAGGCCCTAATGGCATTCAAACAGCAGGTAAAACAACTATTTCCGTTTATCCCAATCCCTTTACATCACAGGCAATAATTAACACAGGTGATCTTACAGGCGAGATGACATTGACAATTTTTGATCTTTCGGGGCAAATCGTACAGGAAACGAACTATAAAAACGCAAAAACAATTGTAATATCCCGAAATGATCTTTTGTCGGGATTATATTTTATCCGGTTAAAAAACGATCGCAATACTTTTGTTAGTAAGCTCATTGTAACTGATAATTGACCTTAAATCAAACTTTACAATCATAAATTAAAATGACTCCATCTGAATTTAAATCTGCCTGGATCGATAACGACCACTCGCTTTATCCATTGTCTGCTGAACGATTTAAAGGGCTTAACTTACAGCAATCTACTATTGATTTTCTTATGCAGGCAGGATTACCCGGAATAGTTGCCCCATACCTGAACTTTGTGCGTGATACCAGTGATATCTACGATGGCATCAACCGGCTTACCAAAGTGTATGATACACTTGATGCTGAGTTTAATAAATATATTGTAATTGGCGGAAGTGGGGATGGGAACATTATTGCTCTTAATACAGAACTTAATGATCGTGTTGAATGGCTGAATGCCGAAGATTTTTCTTCCGGGTACATGAATAATTCTATTCGTGAATTAGCAGCGATGCTGATAGCATACCGTAATTTTGTTCGAACTATACACGAAGAAAATGGAGAAGATGCATATCTTGATTCCAATTTTTCAGATGCTGTATATGAAACCCTTAAACAAAAGATCGCATCTATAGAAGAAAAAGCATTGATCGAGGAAGGTTTCTGGAAGACGGAATTACAGAACCTTTTAGTTTCCCGAAAAGATTTTCATGCCAGTACAACTGTGGGTAAGAATGAGGAAGAGGTGTAGATTTTTCATAATATTAACAGATCTGTATTGACCTTGTTCCTTAAATGCCCGTAGAATAGTTATATATTAGATCGAAATGGAAGACTTATTAAAGGGTATAAATAAATTCAGTTCCTCATTTTTGTTCATTGTATTTCTCTGGGCAATTGTGCGTTTCTTCACGGCAGTAGCTTCCTGTTATATTTGGCTCTCTGTACTGGGAGCTCCCGATCTCAAATTATTTTCGTTTATCATGTGTGCCGATTTCATCAGCGGTTTGCTTAATGTTTCATTCTTCCTGCTGTTCTTTTTCAAACGTACCCACACACTTATGAAGATCAATTCTGCGCTGTTTGGAACATCTATCCTCACCATTGCAGGAGTTGCTTATGTTCATATCAGTGTATATTCACAAGGTTACATAGGAATTGGCCCGTTGATATTATGTTTTTTCATTCTTGTTTTTCATATGGTTACTTTTATACTTTCTTCCCGCCGTATTAAACTTAGGGAAGAGGAAGAAGATGATAGTAAAGATGTTCCCGAAGAAGAATGATGTTTTATCCCTAAAATTCTGCCAATTCATAATTGCGTCAGAACACTCAAGAAATCGCTCCCGGAAAGTATACAATTTTCGTAAAAATCTTACATCTGTAAACCGTATGTCAGCTAAGGGTTAACCAGGACTCAGACCCGTTCTACATTTGTACTGTAAAATTATTACAGTATGAAAAAACTGATACCAGCTCTGAAAATTGCATTTACCATCACCGTATTTACCAGCTTGATCCCTTCAAAAGGACAAAACGCAAATCTGCAGTATGCAAAGAAAACCGGGGGTACCGCCTATGATTATGCCAGTGCAATTACTGTTGATAAATTCAATAATGTATTGTATACCGGTTTATTCCAGGGAACAGTTGATTTCGACCCGGGAGCAGGCACACAAAACATAACCGCGGCAGGTGGCGGAGATGCTTTCATCTCGAAACTGGATGAAAACGGAAACCTTTTGTGGGCAAAGCAATTAGGTGGATTATTAGGGGAACGTGGTTTTGCCATAACCACCGATGCAAGTGCCAATGTATATGTTACAGGTTATTTTGAAGGAGCTGTGGATTTTGATCCGTCCTTTTTAGGAATTACATTGTTAACTACTCTCGGTGAGCCGGATATCTTTGTTTGCAAATTTGATGCTTCCGGGAACCTGGTATGGGCAAAACAAATGGGTGGTTCCGGGTATGATTACAGCTTTGCTATTACCGTAGACAATTCAGGGAATGTATATACTACAGGTAAATTCCAAGGAACTGCTGACTTTAACCCGTCAGCACTTGCAGTAAATAATTTAATCAGTAATGCCGGTAGTGAAGATGTGTTTGTTTCCTGCCTGAACTCTTCAGGTAATTATGTGTGGGCGCAAAAAATAGGTGGAGCCTCCAATGATAACGCATATGGGATTACTCTTCATCCAGGCGGAGATTTATTAATAACAGGTTATTTCCAGGGAACAACTGATTTTGACCCGGGTGCCGCTACTGTTAATCTTATTTCTGCCGGAGGACGCGATGCTTTTGTATTAAAGTTAACTAGCGCCGGAGCTTATACATGGGCAAAACAGCTGGGAGGAACTTCTAATGACGAAGCCAATGCAATTATTTCGGATGCTGATGGATATATATACACAACAGGTTTGTACCAGGGAAGTGGTGATTTTGACCCTTCTGCTTCAACAAATAATCTCATTTCCAATGGTGGATCTGATATTTTTGTTTCAAAACTTAATTCATCAGGAGCTTTTATGTGGTCGGCTTCTATGGGCGGAACGCTAAATGATGAAGCTAACAGTATTACACTCAGCTCCCAGAAAGAGATACACATAAGCGGATATTTTTCCGGGACAGCTGATTTCGATCCGGCTGCAACAACGGTTTCACTTGCTTCTGCAGGTGGCTCCGATATTTTTATTGCGGCTGTAACCACTTCCGGGCAACTTGATTGGGCACGCCAGGTTGGAGGAGCTTCTGATGATGAAGCTGCATCTATTTACCTTGATGCTTCTGATAATATATACACAACAGGTTATTTCCAGGGCACTGCAGATTTTAACCCCGAATCAAGCGTAAATAATCTTGTTTCTTCAGGAAGTTTCGAAATGTTTATTGCCAAAATAAATTTTGTCCCGCTTCCCATGCCGATTGAATTATCAAAATTCGAAGCAGTGCCGGAAGGAAATGCAGTGCATGTTGCATGGACAACCGTAATGGAGATCAATAATAATTTCTTCACAATAGAGAAATCAGGAAATAGCATCGATTGGGAAGTAGTGTCAGTTATTAAAGGTGCTAACAATTCGAATGTAATATTGAATTATGATGATGTGGATGAAAATCCTTACTCAGGAATTTCTTATTACCGTTTAAAACAAACCGATTTTGATGGAAGATATTCTTACAGTTCTATAGCGCCTGTTGAAATAAAAAAACAGGAAGTTGCTGTAAGTCTATTCCCGAATCCTGCTTCTGAAACAATTACTATCACAACAAACCTGGCGGAAGATGCAGCAGTGGAAGTTCGGATTTGTGATCTGAAGGGATATACCATAAAACAGTATACCGGGTATTTGAATGCAACGAAAA
>DASWXS010000035.1:0-3681 GCA_036405375.1 Bacteroidia bacterium | reverse complement strand
AATGCAGCTATACAAATCGACAGTTCAATAAATGTACAGGTATACAGAAAATCCAAACTGGTTCCGGGTTCTGAGATCATGCCTTTTTTGTGGCTCATAAAGCCATTGGAAAAGTACGCCTTGGATATGGGAGGAACAGTAGGAAGTTTAGGCTTGCAAAAGGACCGTTCCGTTTTTAAATCTCCGGATAATACCTTAGCAATAGCTCCCATTATTTGTTACGAAAGTGTGTATCCCGAATATATAACCGAATATGTGAAAAACGGGGCAAATATGCTATTCATTGTTACCAACGACGGTTGGTGGGGAGATACTCCCGGCTATAAACAACACCTTGCCTATGGTGCTTTACGCGCGATTGAAACCCGTAAACCAATTGCCCGGTCAGCCAACACAGGAATTTCCTGTTTTGTGAATGAAAAAGGTGAGGCTTATAATAAAACCAACTGGTGGGAACCTGCCATCATTCAGGCTGATCTGAACCCGAACACCTTTCAAACCATCTTCGTAAAGCTGGGGGATGTGCTCGCAAAAGCCTCATTGATGCTAACGGGGATACTTTTTGTGCTTGGAGTTTACAGGAGATTCAGAAGAAAAGCTAGCGCTTAAGATATAAGGCGCAAGATCCAAGACCTATCTTCAGTAAATTAAGGATCCAATTACTCATGAAGATTAGTAGTACATCTTGTTACCATCCTGGCTCTTGATTCAATGAAAAACCTCAGCGCTCAGAACAAAAAAATACGTACCTTCGCTATCGTTTATTTTAAACTCCTTTATCTATGGAAAAATTTGATGTTACCGTTATCGGTTCAGGTCCCGGCGGATATGTTGCTGCAATTCGTTGTGCACAATTAGGTTTTAAAACAGCTCTTATTGAGCGTTACAATACACTTGGAGGAACCTGCTTAAACGTAGGCTGTATCCCTTCCAAAGCATTACTCGATTCTTCTGAGCATTATCACAACGCAGTTCACTCATTTGAAGAACACGGTATCGAAGTTAAATCTCCAAAAGTAAACTTCAAACAAATGGTTGAACGTAAACGCAATGTTGTGAAAATGACTTGTGACGGGATCAACTTTCTGATGAAGAAAAACAAGATCATTGTACTTACAGGACATGGAAGTTTTACTTCAAAAAACACTATCGAAATTGCAAAAGCAGACGGTTCAAAAGAAACTATTGAAACGGCTAAAACAATTATAGCAACAGGTTCAAAACCATCTTCATTACCAGGAATTGAGATCGATAAAAAACGTGTGATCACTTCTACTGAAGCATTGGAATTAACTGAAGTTCCAAAGCACTTTATCGTAATTGGCGGTGGCGTTATCGGACTGGAGTTAGGTTCTGTATATGCACGTTTAGGTGCAAAAGTTTCTGTAGTAGAATTTATGGACGGATTGGTAGCAAGCATGGATAAAGGACTTGGAAAAGAGCTTACCCGTGTTTTGAAAAAAGATCTTGGCTTTGAATATTACTTCAGCCACAAAGTTACCAGCGCTGTAACCAAAGGCAAAGAGGTTGTTGTAACCGCAGAGAACAAGAACGGTGAAAAAGTTGAGATAAAAGGTGACTACTGCCTGGTTGCAGTTGGCCGTCGCCCGTATACAGATAATTTAGGTTTGGATAAAGCAGGGGTGAAAGTAGACGCACGTGGTAAGATTGAAGTGGATGATCATTTGAAAACAAACGTTGATGGTATTTACGCTATCGGTGATGTAATCAAAGGAGCAATGCTTGCGCACAAAGCGGAAGAAGAAGGAGTGTATGTTGCAGAAATGCTTGCCGGACAAAAACCACATATCAATTATAATTTAATTCCTGGTGTTGTTTATACATGGCCTGAAGTTGCGTCAGTTGGTTTAACCGAGGAACAACTGAAAGAAAAAGGAGTAAAATACAAAGCAGGTTCATTTCCTTTCAAAGCAAGTGGAAGAGCACGTGCATCAATGGATACGGACGGATTCATAAAAGTGCTGGCTGATGAGGCAACTGATGAAGTATTAGGTGTTCACATGATCGGTCCGCGTGCAGCTGATATGATCATGGAAGCGGTTGTTGCTATGGAATTCAGGGCAAGTGCAGAAGATATCTCCCGTATTTGCCATGCTCACCCAACATTCACAGAAGCATTGAAAGAGGCTGCTTTGGATGCTACAGGAAAAAGAGCGTTGCATATATAACGCTTTCAACACAGAGGACGCTGAGTATGCAGAGCTTCACAGAGATTGAATATAATGATTTAAGCCATCGGGTAATTGAGGCTTGCATTGAGGTGCACAAAGAGCTGGGACCTGGTTTAATGGAATCTGTATATGAGATTTGCCTGATATCTGTTTTGAAAAAAAAAGAAATTAATGTTCAAAAACAGGTAATATTACCTGTTTACTTTAAAGGAGAAAAACTACCTAAAGATTTTGTTATAGATCTGCTTATCGAGGATAAAATAATTCTTGAATTAAAATCGGTTGAAACAATTCTTCCGGTTCATGAAGCTCAATTAGTAACATATTTAAAACTTGCAGACAAAAAGCTGGGTTTACTTATAAACTTTAACGTTCCACTTTTAACTCAGGGAGTAAAAAGAAAAATAAATGGTATTTTAAACTCTGTGTAACTCTTAAAACTCTGAGTACTCTGTGTTCAAAAAAATGAAAAAAGGTATCTTATTAATAAATCTCGGTACCCCCGATAGTCCATCGAATGGTAATGTTCGAAAATACTTAACCGAGTTTTTAAATGACCCGCGTGTCATTGATATTTCTGCAGTTGGTAGGTTTGCATTGGTAAACGGAATTATTGTTCCGTTTCGTACCTCCAAATCAGCTGATCTGTATAGGAAGATCTGGACTCCGGATGGTTCACCGCTATTAATTCACACAAAAAATCTTACTGATAAAGTTCGTAAACAGCTCGGCGACGAATACGTGGTTGAGTTTGCCATGCGTTATCAAAATCCGAATATAGAAAGTGCTTTGGAAAAACTGAGAAAGGAAAAAGTTTCCTCTATAACCATACTTCCACTCTATCCTCAGTATGCTTCTTCTTCAACAGGTTCTACTATCGAATATGTGATGAAAGCGCTTGCTGGTTGGGAAGTATTTCCGGACGTAAAAATCATCAGCAAATTCTACGATCATCCCGGTTATCTCCAATCATTCATAGAAAACGGGAAAAAACATGATATTTCTAAATACGATCACGTTGTATTCAGTTACCATGGATTACCCGAAAGACATATACAAAAAGGCTCTGCGCATTACGGAAGCGATCACTGCACATTAGGAAGCTGCTGTGATAGTATAAACAAAAGCAATCAATTTTGTTATCGCGCCAATTGTTACTACACCACAAGAGAATTGGTAAAAGCCCTGAATATTCCTGATGGGAAATATACTACTACGTTCCAATCGCGTTTAAATGACAAATGGATCAAGCCTTACTCAGATAAAGTAGTTGAGGACCTTGCAAAAAAAGGTGCGAAACGCATTTTGGTTTTCTCTCCTGCATTTGTTGCAGATTGCCTGGAAACTATTTACGAGATCGGTACCGAATACCAGGAAATATTCCATGAGCATGGAGGCGAAAAAGTAGAGCTCGTTGAAAGCCTTAATTCCAATGACACCTGGGTGAATGCCGTGGTGGATATGGTTAAGTAAGTCCAAGCAATTCTAT
>DASWXS010000034.1:0-35235 GCA_036405375.1 Bacteroidia bacterium | reverse complement strand
CAGTGTATACCCCGGCACTTAAACCGGTAAACGTAGAGGAAGCGGTATATGCTCCGCCATTCAATGAATATTGATAAGGAGGAACACCACCAAACCCGGTTCCGGAAATTGTTCCGTCTGTTCCGCCAAAACAGCTGGCACCAGTAGCGTTAACCGAGCTCGACAATGCAGTAGGTTCATTGATTGAAGAAATAATGTTTACAGTACAATTATTATTATCCCTGATCGTAACAGTATAGCTTCCTGCAACAAGCCCGGAAAAAGAAGGCGCACCAACGAAACTACCACCATTAAGCGAGTATTGATAAGGCCCAACACCTCCTGATGGCGTAGTATTGATGGATCCGTTAGAACCGCCGTTACACGAAACATTTGTAACAGAGCCTGACCCATTTAAAGGACTTGGCTCAGTAATATTAAATACCTGCATGCCCGTACATGAATTGGCATCTGTTACTGTACAGGTATAAGAGTTAACATTTAATCCGGTTATACTTGTAGTTCCATCACCGGTTGGTGTTCCGGGCGACCAATCATAAGTATATCCTGGTGTACCGCCGGTTGCAGTATTTACCGAAGCCGAACCGTTACTACCACCATTGCAGGAAACGTTAGTACTGCTCAATGTTGTTAATATAAGAGGTGTTGGTTGGTTAATAGTAACCGTTTGCGTTTTAGTACACGCATTTGCATCGGTAATAGTACACGTATAAGTATTAGCGGCTAAACCGGATGCAGTAACAGCAGTACCTCCCGATGGAGCCCAGCTATAAATATAAGAAGGAACACCACCACTTGCAGAAACAGTAGCACTACCATTAGCACCACCGTTACAGGAAACGTTGGTTGAAGTAGTAATAGTAGAAGAAAGAAGAGCTGGTTCCGTGATACTTGTATTGTATTGACTGGAAACACAAGCATTATTGTCAATGGTGGTTACTGTATACGTGCCGGGAGGTAGGCCTGTAAATGTACTTGTACTTACATAAGAACCGCCGTTTAAAGAGAACTGGTAGGGAGCAGCGCCTCCCGAAGGAGTACAGCTTATACTCCCGTTTGCTGCGCCGTTACAGGAAACATTTGTAGTAGTTAACGATAAAACAGGATTTAGATTTACTGTAAAAAACATCGGGTCTCTTCCTGTACTTGCACAAGGAACCGCATCAGTAACCTGGACGAAAAAATTATACATTCCGGGAGGAAGAACAGGAGGAGTATAAACCTGTGTTGTTGCTAACAACGTTCCACCCGTAGCCGCATCATACCAATTATAGTTATAACCTGGCGATCCTAAACTCGCACTTGCTGTAATGTTTTGCGTAGATCCGCTGCAAACAAATATATCCGGTCCGGCATTTGGAACGGGGCGTGGACTTACATTAACGGTAAACGATTGAGAGGAACCTCCGCAACCGGTTGCTGTGGCGGTTGGAGTAACTGTATAAGTTAATTGTTGTAAGGAAGCAGATAAGTTAGTGATATTATCTGTTAGTATAGAATTGTTTTGAGACGTGGTGCTTTCTCCTGTTGTACTGGCATGATCATTTGTATACCAGGAGAAAGTTGTGGGGCTAACGTTGCTCGTGAAATTAAACCCGACACTTGAGCCGGAGCAAACGGTTGTTCCAAAAGAGCTTGTTATGGTAGGTGTAGGGTTTACTGTTACAGTTACGGTTTGCGAAGGACCCTGGCAGGAAGTTGTGGTGTTGGTGGGAACAACTCCATAAAACACTTGCTGGGGAACAGAACTAATGTTCGTTATATTGTTTGAAAGCAGTGATGAGGTTTGATTACTGATGCTTTCTCCCGTGGTGCTGGTATTGTCGCCGGCTAACCATACAAAAGAGCTGGGCTGGCTGGCCGTAAGAGGAATGGTAACAGAGCCACCTGAACAGATGATGGAAGAATTTATACTTGTCATTACCGGCAGGGGGTTCACGTTTACTGTGGCGATCTTATTTGTTGTACAACCGTTGCCCTGTACTCCTGTAACTGTATATGTTGCGGTAGTACCCGGTGAAACATTTATAGAACTTGTGGTGGCACCGCCCGGGTTCCATGAAAATGAGCTGGCACCCGTTGCAGTTAATGTAGCAATATCCCCGGCGCAAATGGTTGCGTTATTAACTGTAAGAGATGGCGGTGCAACATTAATAGTTTGACTGGTTGACGTCATTGTACAGCTGGAGGTCCAGGTAAGAGTTGTGAGTGTTCCGGTTTCAGAACAATGTGGAGTATATGTTGCATTTGGATTGTGAACATCGGAAAATGTTCCGGTACCACTGGTTGTCCATGCACCCGGGTCGCCGCCGCCGTTTAATGCAAGAGGCGCACTTGGGGTATTAGCAATTACACCGCTTTGGTTAGCTCCTGCCGTAACTGTTCCACAGGTAGGCACCGCCATGTGTATTTCAAACTTATAATCCTTACTCGGGTATGAAGTACCATCTCTCCATGCCATGCCCGGACCGTATACATTTATTGGTGATGCGATCCAATCGATCTGGCTGCCGACCGCAATTTCCAGGTAATAGGGTGAACCCGATGAAACAACAATTCCGGGTCCCGGTAAAACAACATCATCCCAGGAGTTGGTTCCGGCCGGTTTGCCATATACCACGCTGGTCATGAGGGTTCCGCTACCAGGTGTAGGACCTGAAAAAAGTCTCAAAGTAATGGTTGCAGCAGAGCCGTAAGTTGCTGTATGTACCCGCACTTTGTATATGGTTCCGTTAACAGTTGGTGTAAACTGTTGACGCCCGTTAGCCGTACCCAGCCATTCACCTGTTGAAGAACCGCTTGTACATTGAGCATCTATAATTACAGAGGAAAAGCTATGCGTGGTATAAAAAAAGAGGAATGAGAAGGTTAATAGGAATCGGGCATGATTGTTAATAAAACCCTTCAGCGAGAGTAATCGTTGTTTGTTCATGGGCAGAAAAATTGCCTAATAAAGATACGAATAAATATAAACAAACAAGGAACGTTTACTAATTAGTGGTGAATGACGAAAAATAGGTGGTATTTGACAGAAAACCGGGTTAAATCAACAGCAGGCTGCTCTTAGTTTGAAACCATATATTCTGCAATCAAAAGCAAATTTTCGTTGAACTGGGCTATGTTTTTATTGAAAAAATCCACCATAATCAGCTCTTCTAATGTATAGCGCTTACCATCAATAAAACCCACGATCCATGCATCTTTCTGGCCCTTTGCAATGGCCTGTCTTCTTTGTGCTTCAGCACTCATAATGTCTGTAAAACTTCCTTGTGTGAAACGCGTTATACCGTCGGGATAATCCAACTGCAGAGGTACACCAAAATCTTTTAAGTGGTCCCATTTGTAGTTCTCCGGTTTTCTATACGCAGCTATCTGAACTTTAAAAATTATCTTGGAACAGGTGATTTTATCTGCAATAGCCATTAACATGGCATAAAACTTTGGATCATTGAGACTTTTGTTTTTAAGAGCGGTAAAATCGAGTGTTCTGAATGCCGCACAAGGATCTCCATTGGTTACTACAGCACTGGAGTCCTTTGGAAGTTTATTAATCAGCTCTTCAATATTAGTATAACTTGTAATCGTGTCCAGGATATGTGCAAGATCGTTCATTTTCTTTATAGTATCCGTATGAGGATCTATGTATCCATCCTTAGCGAGGTGAAAATCTTTGTGGATTTCGATGAACTTGGTTAACGTTGCAATATCAAGATCTTCCTGGTAATCAGGATAACTTTCGGCTTTAACTTTGAAAGTATAGTTTTCGCCGGGGCTCAGTGCTACAAGGTACCTGCCTGTTTTTTTGTTGGAGCTGAACGGCCCTATCACTTCACCGGTACTTTTCTTGATCACTTCCAGTTTTGCCTCTATAGGAACATCGTTTCCGAACACCGTACCAATTACCATGGCAAGAATCGGTCTTTCACCAATAATACCCGGCGTTACGGTATAAATATCCTGGTTCCCGGTTCCACCAACACTATTTCGGTTCGAAGAGAAATAACCGCGATCTCCTTTGGCTGTGATCACATAATAACGATCGTCATCGGTAGTATTCAGAGGGTATCCCATATTGGTGGGCTCTATCCACTTTCCATCTTTTTTAATCGAATACATGATGTCGAAGCCTCCAATACTTTTGTGGCCCTGTGAACTGAAAAACAGAGTTATCCCATCAGGATGAATGAAGGGATCATCATCATTGTATTTTGTATTAATGGCAGGGCCTAAATTTTCTGCCGGTCCCCAGGAACCATCGGCTTGTTTTTGAGAAACATAAAGGTCCTTTTTTCCGAAACCGCCCGGCCGCTCACTTGCAAAATAAAGGAATTTTCCATCAGCAGTAATGGAACAACTACCTTCCCAATAAGGAGTGTTTATGTTAGAATTCAATGGCTCAGGTTTGCTCCAGGTATCACCTAATAAATGACAGATATAAATATCGCCCCCGTTTTTCTTGTCACTATAAAAGGTATACAGCTCCTGTCCATCAGGCGAAAGGGCAATGGATGCGTCGTTGTGATTGGTATTGATGACATCACTGATTCCTTCAGGTTCGCCCCACGCACTATCCACTTTCCGCGACATTAAAATATCTTCGTAATACACACCATCTACAGACGGTTTAAATTTTTCGTTTTGCAAACCGCCTGTACTTTTTACTCCCCTGTATGTATAAATCAATATCGACTCATCTGTTGAAATCACAGGAACATATTCGTTTTCTGAAGTATTTACCGGCGCTCCCAGGTTTTTAATATCTGCCTCTACCATGGTTTTGGTAAGGTTCTTACCAAAAATAGAATTATCCCTGTAGTGGGCTGCTTCATCTTTAAATTCTTCATCTTTTGGGTTTGTGGCAAGAAATTCATCAAAGTATTTTATGGCCTCATCAAATTTGTAATTGGAGTGATAAGCCCTGCCTAAAAAGTAAAGAACAACAACATCTTCCGGGCTGCTTTGTTTAACCTCTTCAAACAGTGCTATGGTTTCGGCCTTTTTTTCAGGAAGATGTAACCCGCAACGCCCTTTCTGAAACTTGTAAAAGGGATTAGCCGGATCCAATTTGGTTAACTTGTCGTAACATGCATAGGCCAGGTCCCAGTCCTCATCTTCCATATGCAGCTCGGCATCTTCATTGAGGCGGGTAATGTTTTCGGTTTTAGGCTGCGCTTTAATTAGCGTTGTAGTAAACAACACAATTAAAAGTATGACGATTCGTTTCAACATGAGCCTAGTTTGGTTATGCTAAAATCCTAACTATTCAGGATAATGCTACCCGTGAATATACTAACTTTTTTACATACTAATGTTAATAACGCGTTAACTGAAAAGAACAGTGCCTTTAAAACACTTGTATTTATTAGAGTGTGGAGTAATTAACTAGATGGATAACAGCCATTTTATGGCGTCTTCGCGTTTATGGAAAGAGCGTGAAGGTTGAGGCGGCTTATTGATTTTAAGATAAAAATTTACAAGCATACTTTGTGCTGTTGAATGAACAACAAAAGCATCGGCCTTTGTATAACGCATTCCTTCAGGGCTTGCAGAGAACTCCCTGGCTTCTTTATCAAACTGTGTATTGGTTGCGGTTTCCATTAGCACCAGCGTTTTTTGTTCATTGCCGAACTCACCAATGGTATTATTTACCTCGCGACATTCGTTAGTGCCTATTTTTGCAAAGTCGGTAAACTCTACATGAACGATTCCGTCTTCTCTTAACGAAACAGTAGAGTGGGGGAAATGTCTTTGCTTAAGTATTGAAGCCACCTTGGGATTTACAATAAGTTTATAGACAAAAATAGAAAAGCAGTGGAATAAAAAAAATTCTGAATTGGAGATAAATCCGGGTTGATTATACCTTAGCCAAAAATGGCACTGAATACTTCTTCCATTTTACTAACGCTTACAATTTCTATTTTGGTTTTCATGCGTTCTACTCCTTTTAAATTGTAACCGGATATAAAGATTTTGGAAAAGCCCAGTTTGTCAGCTTCCGAAATACGTTGTTCGATACGGTTTACCGGGCGGATTTCGCCGGTTAAGCCAACTTCGCCCGCAAAGCAGTAATTCTGGGGAATAGCGAGGTCTTCGTTGGAAGAAAGAATAGCACAAACCAGGGCGAGATCAACACCGGGATCTTCTATTTTTATTCCTCCCGCAATATTCAGAAATACATCTTTTATCCCGAGCCTGAAGCCACATCTTTTTTCCAAAACGGCTAATAACATGGAAAGCCTGCGCAGATCGAAACCGGTTGAAGAGCGCTGAGGTGTGCCATAAGCTGCGCTGCTCACCAGTGCCTGGGTTTCTATCAGCAAAGGCCGGTTCCCTTCCAGGCTGGCTGCAATAGCTACACCACTTGTTGGGTTATCCCTGTTGGTGATTAGGATCTCGGAGGGATTGTTCACCTCTTTTAAACCTTCACCATGCATTTCGTAAATACCCAATTCGTTGGTGCTTCCGAAACGATTTTTGGTTGTGCGCAATAAACGATATACATGGTTCCTGTCGCCTTCGAATTGCAATACGGTATCTACCATGTGTTCTAATACTTTTGGCCCGGCCAGGCTTCCTTCCTTGGTGATATGGCCGATCATAAAAACAGGAGTGTTGGTTTCTTTGGCAAACCGCAAAAACTCGGCAGCACACTCACGCACCTGGCTCACACTTCCCGGGCTGCTTTCCACGTAGCTCGTATGTATGGTTTGTATGGAATCAATAACAACCAGCTGAGGTTGAATTTCATTGATCTGCTGAAAAATATTTTGTGTGTTTGTTTCCTGTAATATAAAGCAATTGTCGGTGGTAACGCCAATACGCTCTGCCCGCATTTTGATTTGCTGTTCGCTTTCCTCTCCGCTTACATAAAGCACTTTCAGGTTCTTTAAACGCAGTGCAAGCTGCAGCATAAGTGTTGATTTACCAATGCCTGGCTCGCCACCGAACAGTACTATACTTCCCGGAACAATTCCCCCACCCAAAACACGGGTAAGTTCTTTACCCGGAACGGCTATGCGCGGATATTCTGCTGTTCCTATTTCCTGGAGCAGAACAGGTTTATTGCTTTCGCCTTTGGTGTTTTTGTTCCCGGAGAAAACCTGCAGGCGGTTGTTTTTTGTGTCTTTATGCACCACCTCTTCAACAAACGTATTCCACTCATTACAACTCGGACATTTACCAACCCATTTGGCTGATTGGGTGCCGCAGTTCTGGCAAAAAAAAGTTGTTTTGGTTTTCGACATAAGGCAAAGGTAAAAATTAAAATACTGCAGAATGCTACGGATTATAGCTATTAGTTTACACAGATGTCACAGATTACAAAGACAAGATTTTAAACAAATCACACTGATTTTATAGTGATATAGCTGTGTAATATATCCGGGAATGCAAGCGTAAAATATAAATATATCCATCAGTGCAATCTGCAGCATTTGTGTTGGTGTTCCAGTCCTTAGTGATAAAGTCAATAAATCAACACTTTTATGTATTTTTGCGCCTTTAAAATCAAGACCGCGTGCCAACTAAAATAGAAAAATTCGAAGCATTCAATTCTTTTCCAAATTGCACCTATCTGCCGTTCGAAAAAATAAACGAAGGCCATCCTTTAAAAGGAAAATGGAGAGCAGAACAATTTAAAAACAACAACCCTATTGTATTGGAGTTAGGCTGCGGAAGAGGAGAATACACAGTTGGCCTGGCAAAAAACCACCCTGAGAAAAACCATATTGGTGTTGATATTAAAGGAAACCGGATCTGGATGGGAGCGAAGGAAGCCCTGGATAAAAAAATGAATAACGTAGCATTTATCCGTATACGTATTGATTTTATAGAACATTGTTTTGCAGAAAATGAAGTGGATGAGATCTGGATCACCTTCCCCGATCCTCAACCCAATAAACCTACTACACGTAAACGCCTTACCAACCCTATGTTTCTGAACCGCTACTTCAAATTTTTAAAACCGGGAGGACGGATTCACTTAAAAACCGACAATACCGGTTTCTATGAATATACGCTGGAAGTAATTGCAGAAGAAAAGCACAAACTTATCTGGTCTACTCCCGACCTTTACCAGCACAACCCATCAGGACAAAAAGAGCTTACAGAGATCCAAACCTATTACGAGAATTTATTCTCAGCAAAAGGAGAAAGGATCAAATATTGTTGCTTTGAGAAAATTTAACAAAAGCTATACTATTTAAAGATTTCCTGCGTTCCTTTTAGCGATGTCCACGATCAAACAAATAGTTTCCAATAAAAACCTCTTCCTGTTTGGTTTGGTATTGATCATTGTTGGTTTACCCCTTTCCAAATTCCTGATGAGTGTAGGGCAGTTTGTATTGCTTGGCAACTGGATCATTGAGGGCGACTGGAAACGTAAATGGCAGGTAATGAAAACCTCCCGTGTATTGTGGGTAATGAGCAGCTTTTTTGTGTTGCATTTGGTAGGTTTATGCTGGACATCCGATTTCGATTACGCATTTAACGATATCAAAATAAAGCTCCCGCTCCTTTGGTTTCCATTATTATTTATTACCTCTAAACCTATTGAAAAGAAAATCATTCAGTATCTTTTGTGGTTATTTACAGCTTCCGTTTTTGTTGCCAGTATTGTTTGCACTATGGTATGGCTTGGCCTTACCAAACACAAGGTTGTTGATATCAGGGACATTTCTATTTTCAATTCACACATTCGGTTTGCATTGATGATCGACCTGGTGATTTGTTTCCTGGTCTATGATTTTTTTAAAACAGGAAGCTGGTACCTGTATCTTATAAAGTCGGCACTGATTATTTGGTTGGTTGTTTTTCTCGGCATCATGCAATCGTTTACCGGTATCGTTGTATTGATAATCGTTTTGGTATACTATTGTTTCTTGTTGCTTAAAAAATTGAAACGACCAATAATCAAAGTTGCTGCTTTGATTGTGATAGCTATGGTTGGTGGTGGCATGTTGTTTTTGGTGATAAAAGAAATAAATGAACAACGCGTTCCGCTTAAACCCTTGAAACGATTGGTATATACGCCATCCGGCAATTTTTATTATAATGACTTTAATAGTAAAGAATCGGAAAACGGAAACCTGATCTGGGCAAATATTTGTGTAAAGGAACTTGAAAAAGAATGGAACAAACGCAGCGATATTGATTTTAACGGCCTGGATAAGAAAGGAAACAGCATTGGAAGTACGCTCATAAGATATTTAAGCTCTTTGGGCCTGAACAAAGACTCTGTGGCTATATCAAAACTAAAGCAGGCAGATATTTCATGGGTAGAAAAGGGAACAACCAATTATTTATATACAAACCGTACCGGCATTGAAGCGAGGGTTCATGAGATCATTTATGAATATGATGCGTTTCAAAAGGGGAAAAACCCTACAGGTCATTCGTTTTTGATGCGCCTTGAGTTCTGGAGAGTTGGGTTTGATATAATTAAACGTAAAACGTGGTTTGGGGTTGGAACAGGGGATGTTCAGCGGGCCTATAACAATCAATACGTTCTGTCAGGATCACAGTTGAAAAAAGACTGGAGATTAAGAAGTCACAACCAATTTATGGCCACTACTATAACCTTTGGCGTGATCGGACTTGTTATTTTTCTTCTGTACTTGTTTTATCCTGTTATTGCCACTCCCGGCAAACACTATTTATTCATTAGCTTTTTTATGATCTCCATACTTTCCATGTTAAACGAAGACACTTTGGAAACACAGGCGGGGGTTACATTTTTTGGATTTTTCTATTGTTTGTTACTGAGCAGCAACAACGAGGTAAATTGGAAAGAAAATAGTAATATTGCACACACAAAAAACCCTTAATAATGAGAAGTGGTATTAAAATTATTTCTGCTGTAATTGTACTATTGGTGGTCGTTTCCTGCGGCTCCGGCAAAAAAGAGTTTGAGGTTTTATCGTTTAATCCTGTTAATAACAAAGAATTTAATAAAGAGGGAAATGTAAACATACAGGCTGACTTATCAGACGCGGTAATAACAGGAATGATCATTCCAACCACAAAACAATGTGAAGCTGGGAATTTTGTTTTCGACTTTACCCTACAGAAAGAGGAGTCTTGTAAAGAAAAACTATATTATAGATTGTATTACCAAAACGAATCGTATAAGTTTGATGAAAAGGAAGAGCTTAGCGATGAGAATTTTTATGGAAGCTGGGAAAATACAGCTATAGGATTTAAGCCAATCCCTGATTTTGAGGAAACGGTTACTATTTCTGATAGTTTTAGGATCATTGGAAATCCAAGAGACGAAAAAAAGTATTACGGAAGTAATCCTCATATTTTTGAGCAGGTAGACTCACTGATTGCACAAAAAAAAGCAATTATTAAAAACAGTCCTGAGTGGTATGCCGAAATTCTAAAGAAAGCCAAGCGTCAAAAAATAGCTCCTGAGGAACAAGTACATCTCGATGCATTGTGGGCTGTAGAACATGATAAGGAGGCCGATAAATCATTTAACAACAGGTGGAAAAGAAATCCGCGCGTTGGAGAATATAAAATAATGTTGGTGGTTTTAAAAGAATCAGAACTTAAAAAAACACCAAACGAGATTCAGAATATAGGTCAGGCAAATGATAAGGGAAAATTCATGAATCCTTTTTCGTATTTCATGGCCGACAAGCAAATAACTAATGGTGGCATTGTAGCACATGTAGCTGAAAAGAAAATAAAGGTGTTGGCTAAGATGGACCTGGGATCGGGAATATATATTGGTCGTACGGGCGTAAACAAAGTAAGTTATGCTACCACCTATTATAACGGGAACTGTGGCGATCAGGAAAAAATGTATCGTAAGGCTCAGTTTAAGCAGTATTTCCATTATATCAACCATGATTTCCCTCTTAAAAACATTCCTGAAATTATGGATGCTTATGATCCGGCTTTCACCATTGAGAAATACGAAGAGTTCAAAAAGAAATATGAGCAAAGCAATAAGTTTGTAGATACTTTTGTAAACAGCTCCGACTGCCCTTGTAAAACGGTTATTTCTGACTCAAGCACAAATACTATCACACTTGTTAACCCGGGAAATAAAGAAGGCGAATATAAAAAAGAACATGTTGGAATTGTGGGAAGAGTTGGATTTACCTATGGTAAATGGCGCGCGAAAATAAAATTCCCCGAACTCATCAATAAATACAATGTGTGGAATGGTCTTACCAATGCGTTCTGGCTACTATGCCAGGAAGGGGAGTCTGATTGGAATATGCGACGGATCTGTAACGCCGATATAGCATATGTACCAAGAGATGCCGGAGAAAATGATGAGGCCCTGAAAAAGAGTAAGCCACAAACCACTTATTCTGAAATTGATTTCGAAATGATCAAAGAATCACAATTCTGGCCAAAAAGTTCGTACGGAGGAAAAGAAGATTACCCTAGAGAAGATGCTTCTAAAACCGACGATATTATGGTAACCTGTACGAATTGGGATCTTGCCTGTCACGAACCTAAAAACTTTAATATTGGTGCCGTTCCGCATACCATCGAAGAGCTGGAGTTTGTGCATCACCGTTGGGATCACTGGTACAGGGCATTAACTACAAAAGTACCAGCAAAAAACAAAGAAGTTTTTGGAGGCGACTATTATTATTTTGAGATCGACTGGCAGCCTACGAAAATAGTATGGCGAATAGGACCTGAGAAAGATAAAATGAGAATTGTTTGTATAATGGATCAAACCGTTTCAGCAATTCCTAACAACCAGATGTCGGCTTTGGTTACACAAGAATGGCACAACCAGGAGTGGTGGCCAACCGCTCCGTTTAAGCAGAATTTTGTGCCTTTTCCTAAAAATGATATTGTAGGTAAAGTACTCGAAATTGAAGTGGAGTAAACTATGGTATTCAGTAGCAGCATATTCTTAGTCTATTTTTTGCCAATATTTTTGTTGGTTTACTTTGTTGCAGCGAACAAATATAAAAATGCCATTCTCCTTTTATCAAGCATTTTGTTTTATAGCTGGGGCGCTCCTAAATTTATTTTTGCCATACTCGGAACCACTACTCTCGACTTTTACCTGGTTAGGGTTATGTACAATGCTACAACCGAACGCAAGCGAAAACTGTTCCTTGTACTTTCCCTGTTTTTGAATGTAGGAATGTTGTTCTACTTTAAGTACTGTAACTTTTTTGTCGAAAATTTTAATGCAATACTTTCCGGTTTTGGAATAGAACAGGTTAAATGGACAGATGTTATATTGCCGATAGGAATTTCCTTTTACACGTTTGAAAGTTTGACTTATGTTATTGATGTTTACCGAAAGCTGCACAAACCGCTTTCTAACTTCTGGCAATACCAGATGTATATCCTGTTGTTTCCTAAATTAATTGCCGGCCCTATCATCAGGTACCATGAGATCTCTGACCAGATAGCTGACAGGTCGGTTAATGATACGGTTGACAACAAGCTGGCAGGGTTTTACCGCTTTTGCATCGGGCTTGCGAAAAAAGTTCTGATAGCTAACATAATGGCAGCAAAGGCCGACGCAGTTTTTGCGATGCCGGCTGAGGCTCTCAACGCTTCATATGCGTGGATAGGAATGATTGCTTATACTTTCCAGATCTATTTCGATTTTTCAGGATATTCGGATATGGCTATCGGGATAGGAAGAATGATAGGATTTAAATTCCCTGAAAATTTCGATAACCCTTATACCTCTCAAAGCATTACCGAATTCTGGAGGAGATGGCACATGACCTTGGGGAACTGGATGAGAAATTATTTGTATATACCACTGGGAGGAAACAGGGTAAAATCCAAATACAGGCTGTATTTTAATTTGTGGCTCGTATTCCTTGCTTCCGGGCTCTGGCATGGAGCTGCCTGGACCTTTATATTCTGGGGCGCTTATCATGGAGTGTTTTTAATATTGGAAAGGATTTTCCTTTTGAAAGTATATGAGAAAATAGGGAAAATTCCTTCCATCGCCATCACATTTTTTATAGTAGCTATTGGTTGGGTTTTCTTCCGAGCCACAGAGTTCAACCAGGCCACTACACTTATTTCCAAACTTTTTTCTTTCAAATGGGAACTGCAGGCCGGTTTCTTAAACAGGGAATTTATGCTCATAAGTGGGTTTGCTGTGCTGTTTTCTTTTTTCACCGTTTTCAAATTGGGGAAAAAAATTCAGGATGTTGTTTATGTTTCGCAGCAAACCATTACAGCTAGTTCACTCCTGCTTTTTGCTTCTCTGATTTTATTTGTGCTATCATTATCGTCTATCACAACATCAGGATTTAATCCGTTTATTTATTTCAGGTTCTAAATGAAAAAGATCTTTTTAGGCATAATTATCGTTTTTCTGTTTATTCCGATGTTGCAGGATAACTTCAACCTGTTTGATGATGAGCGCCCGCTTAAAGGAAGTTTTACCACAACACAGAAAACTCCCTTTTATATGAGGAAATGGGCTGAAGGAGATTTCCAGGCCAACCAGGAAAAATACATCAATGATAATTTTGGTTTCCGGAAATTGCTGGTAAGAATCTATAATGAATACAGGTATCGCCTTTTCAAACTATCAACCAACAAAGAGGCGATATTCGGAAAAGATGATGTTTTTTTCGCTGAAGCATATATCGATTCTTATGTAGGAAAAGATTATATAGGACACGATGCGGTGATAAGTAAATCCAAAGCCGTAAAACGACTGCAGGATACCCTGGCAAAAATGAATATTACTTTTATACCTGTTTTTGCACCCAATAAAGCCCGTTTTTATAGCGATAAAATACCAGACTGCTATTTCCCAAAAAAAATGTCCAATTATGAAGACCTGTCGAAAAGCTTCACTGAATTAGGAGTAAAACATATTGATTTTAATAAGGCGTTCGAGAAAGTAATACACACTTCACAGTATCCATTGTTTTCGCAATATGGAATACATTGGAGTACCTATGCGCATACATGGGCAACCGACTCTATCATAAAATATGTGCGAAAAGAAAGAAATGTGGAAACTCCTACGCTTTTATGGAAAAACAATATTGAATGGAGCGATTCGCTCAGGGACCTTGATTATGATATTGGGGCAGCAATGAACCTGCTTACCTTACAATTGCCTTCCGCTAAAATGGCATATCCGAAATGCAGTTTTACAGATAAAGAAAAAACAAAACCATCTTTGTTGGTGATAGGAGATAGTTTCTACTTTGGGATAGAATCTACCGGTGCGCCAACAGAAGTTTTTTCGGACCACAAATTCCTGTATTACTTCGAAGAATTAAGATCGCCTTATAATCCGGATAAAGCGGCTATATATAAACTTGATCTCTTAGAAGAAATCAAAAAGCATGATGTGATCATACTTATTTGTACGGAACACGGATTGGATACTTATGGCTGGGGTTTTATAGAAAGAGCCAATGGGCTTTTAAATAATGAACTAACTCCTGAACAAAAAGATGAGTTCCTTCTGAAAGCGAAAGAAATTGAAATAAGACAAAACCCGGAGTGGATGAAACAAATTGAAGGCAAAGCCTGGGAAAAAGGAATTTCGATTGATGAAATGATTAAGCTGGATGCAAAATATATAATTGACCTCGAAAGACAAGAGCAGAAAAAATAAACGAAATTGTTTTTGTAGGCTCTGGCGCAGATCATTCACAATCAAGACAAAAACAAAAAAGCCTGGCACTCTGAGTACCAGGCTTTTTTAATAATGTATCAACTAGAGGGTTAGTTTGTTTTAATAATCCTAACCTGCTGATCGGATACCTGTAGGAAATAAATACCTGCAGGAAGAGTGCTCAGGTCAACTTCAATAAGATCTTTTTCCTTCGGTTCAAACTGAATTGGTAAAACCTGTCCAAATACATTTTGCAAGCCAATGGAGTTAACCTTAACCTGTTCGGTTGTTTTAATGGAGATTTTGCTATCTGTTGGATTAGGGAAAACGGAAACAGATGCCGACTTGTTGATTTCTGCAATAGAAACGGCCGGACAAATGGTAGGATCCGGATTTTGTTCTACGTAGCCGTAACCCGTAAGCGTGTGGCCATTAAAGGCAGAGTAATTGGCTCCATACTTAGGAGCTCTGAAAACCCAATTGGATGTACCATGAATAGCGAAAGGAGGCACTGAGCTACCTTGAGATAAAATGCCACCATAGGTTACCGGAGAAACATATTTCCAAACTACATTTTTAGCAACATCAATTTCAAAAATAGTTCCGTGTGTACCATCGCAAATAATGGTGTTGCCATTGGGAAGGCGCTCTGCACCGGCGATGTATTGTGAATGAAAATCAGTTGGATTGGGAGCAACGTACGACCACTCCGCAGAATCGGGGCCATAACGGCCGTTTACATCCAGGGTATAATTACCGTTTACATCCGGGTTCGGATCAATAATGTCAACCGAAGAATATTCTACCGGGGTACGTTCTGTACCATTATTAAAGATCATCAGCTTTCCTGCGTCCGTAAGCCCGTCTTTTATCCAGTGTACATTGTGTTGTGCAAATAATTTTCTGTTAACATACAAATCCTTTCCATAGGCTTCCGCATTACCCCACCTGTAGATGATGTCGCCGCCTTTTCCTGAATTACCACCGGTATGTCCTGCAGCCTGTGCCGTACTTGTACTATGATCGAGAATATATACCTCGTGAAAATAACGGCTGCTCATCGCTATTTGATCAAGAGCCGGATTATAATCTATAGCATTGGTATGAAGCCAGTCAGCTCCATCCAGGCTCCATCCGTAATAATTGATATCATATAATTCCGGGTGGTTTGAAGGCGGGGCATATTGGGGTTTTGAACCGTCAAATTCCTGCACCAGGTGATCCCACGAATCCCACTCCCACACAATTTCACCCGAATCAGGAAAAATAGGCCTGATCTCAATGAGTTTATCTGACCAGATTCCGCCACTTGTAAGATGAGCAGGATTTCGACCCCTGTTAACACATTCGGTAGAATCTTTGTAGGCCCATACCAGGGCCAGGATATTCCCGTTTGGCATAGCTACAACATCATGATGCTGCGTTTGTATACTATCGGTAAGAATATAATCCCATAAAAGATTTCCATCGAAATCGAATAGCTGAATACCACCGCCTACACCACCTGCATTGATAAACGGATGGGGGATTGCATAAGGACGTAATAGTTTTCCGTCAGGAAGTAATACCGAGCTAAGCCCTGCTGAAGCAGTAGTTGGCCATTGGTGAACAATTTCGCCGCAATTATTAAGTAAATAAGTTCCGCAGTTATTTGCAGGACAGGCCAGGGGCGTAAATAACGTGTAGCCGTCGTAAGTGCCTGCATCATTTTGAATTAGTCCCACAGTGGGAGTTTGTGCTTTGCTGATAAAAGTATACAGCAGCAAAAAGCCGATAAGTGATTTCATAAGGTAGTTTTATAAATAAGCGCGAAGATAATGAATACCTCTTGTTAATTTAACGTTACCTGATAAGTGGCGTACTAAAATGGTTTAACTGTTTAAAATAAAGGACAAAATGGCAAAAAATTTATATTGATGAAGAATGCATGTATCGCTCTAAACGGCAACAATAAAAAACAGAAACATCCGTAAACTGTTTAAAGTCCTTAGCATCAAATGTGTTCGTTGACCGGGGGTTTTGTATTTAATGTTATCTTTAGCCAAAAAATCAGGTATGTTAAAAAAACGTGAAGGCTTGTTGCTTTTTCTTTTAGGTATAGGGTTATTTTTCCTTTTCGAATATCAGAAAACCTTTTTATACAAAGTCCAGGGAATCCATGAGTGGAGGCAAGCTGACTGTTTGGCGCAGGTATATAACTATTACACTAATGGGTTCAAATTCTTTGATACTTCGTTTTTGTGTATTAATACTTCCAATTGTTCGGGTAAGGTTGCCGGAGAGTTTCCCATTCTTTACTATGTTACAGCCATTCTTTGGAAAGTTTTCGGACAACACGAAATCATATTAAAACTGATCAATTTTTCGCTGTTTCTGATGGGATTGGTGTACTTGTATAAACTCGGCAAAAAATTATTTCCTGACAGCTGGCTAAAATCTCTTCCTGTTCTGTTTATTATCGGCTCTCCTGTTATTGTTTATTACAGCAATAATTATCTTCCTGATATTCCTGCTTTAGGACTGGTATTTACCGGTTTCTATTTTTTTTATGATTATTTGCTGGAACCTCAGAAAAAGAAATTATGGAAAGCGGGCTTATTTTGGGTATTCGCGATCTTATTGAAAATTACGGCAGGAATTTTACCGTTGGCATCCATAGCAGTACTACTGTTCATGGCTATCAGGGAAAAACAATTAGGGCTTAGGTTGAAGCACCTGTTGCCATTTGCCGGAGGCTTAGTGCTTGCCGGAGCCTGGTATGTGTATGCGTTTCGCTACAATGAGGCAAACCAAAGCCACCACTTTTTGTTGACCCGCCTGATGCCGATCTGGGAATTGAAAGGCGAAGCCTTATCACTGAAAACAGAAGCAATTTTTAGAGATACAATACCAGAGCTGTTTCCTAAAGTATTGAATATTATATTTCTTGCAGTATACCTGTTCCTTCTTTTTAATTTTAAACGCCTGCTCAGGCCACTGGTGCTGATTTCAATAATTACTTTTATAGGTACGGTTATTTACTTTCTTTTCTGGTACATTCAGTTTGAAGCGCACGACTATTATTTTCTGAACTTCATTCCTTTTTATGCATGTGTGTTTTTGCTGATATGCAACTATTATGCAACCGTACGTCACAAAGCGTTGAAAATAGGGATTACTACACTGAGCTTGTTGCTTGTGATGTACAACCTGTACAATGGTGCTGTAAATATCCGCCTGCGGTATTATCACAACGACTTTTTGCTGCAAACGGCAAGTATTCATGAAGACAGGCGTAATTTATTTTTGTACCTGGAAAAGATGCATCGCTTTTACATAACTCCGTTTGAAACATGTAAACCATACCTGAAACAAATAGGTATAAAACCAGAAGACAGGGCAATTATTTTACCTGACTATACATTTAACATGACACTGTATTATACCGGTTTACGTGGATATACTGCTTGTGGAAGAGTAGGAGTAGATGGCTGGTATTATGTGCATGATGAAAACGTAATGCAAAGCCAGATCAAGTGTGGTGCAAAATACCTATTAGTATATGATGAGCGGATACTGGAGCACAAAGAGCTTTTAAAATACACCACCAAACCAATAGGAAGGTATCAAAATATTATCATCTACCAGCTACACGAATAAATGAAAAGTCTCAGGTATTACCTGGGGCTTATTTTTTTGAGATGATCCTGAATACTTTTATTTCGTAATAGCTTTCCACCATTACACAATTATAATAGGTGGCTATATAATCCTGTATGCCCGGTGTGAGCGTAATCAACATTTCACCTGGTTTAAAATCATAATCAAAGCGGTGTGGAATTTTGATTCCTCTGTCCTCGTATAATTTGTCTATATAAAAAAGCTGGCTTTGTGAAGGATTTTTATCTTTTTCTATAGCCAGCATATACCCGTTTTTTACTTTCCCGAATTCGAAATAGTTCTGAAGGACATTAAAATTGCTCCAGTACATCCCCTTTGTAGGAAAAGGAGCGTGTACTTCCTGCATTGTTTTGGCGAATGGTATGCAAAACAATATAAAGCAAAGGGAAATGAATACAGCGCGGGGATTAAAATCTGTTTTTTCCTTTATGATATCGCTGATGAGGTCATGAATCACAACTAATACCAAAGCTACCATAATAGCAACAAATGGATACATAGGAAGGTCGTACCAGAAATTAGTGCTCGATGAATAACTAATTACAAAGTATAGGCATAAACAGATTGTTACTGAAAACAAAGAGAACTGTTTGATGACCTCTCTTTTTGAAAATATCCCGATAAAAAAACCACAAGGGATCAATAAATAAAATACAGGAAAACGCACATTAATAAGCTGGAAGAAATTAACCCAGAAATCAGCTTCCTCATATATGGAAAAGGAACCGGTATTGGTATACCTGCCCATTATTTCCATATCGTTCAGTGCTTTTAAATAGCCAGGATTATTTAGTTCCCGTAACAGGAAATACGATCCTGCTATCAGTAGCATGCCACCTGCACCAAAATAAAAGTGCTTGTTTTTTAATACAACCAGTAATTTTTTGCGGATCAGTATGTATAAAAAATAACCCGGTGCAAAAAACAAGGCTGCAACGCCTTTGGTAAGAATAGCGAGACCAAGGAAAACAAAGAAGTAATATAAGTTGCGGTTATTGTTTTCCTGGATATATAAAAAGAGGTTAATAGCAGAAACAAAAGTGAATAGTGTCATTAGCGCATCATAATCCCCGGTGCGGAAAGAGTGATCAAAATACACGGTGGCAGGTGCTGTTACAAATACAAGCATTGCAAGGATACCCAGCAAAGGATTGTGTAAACGCCTTTTACAAAACCTGAATATAAGCACGCAAAGTACGATCCCACATATGGCAGACGGGAGCCTCACGCTCATTTCCGACAGACCCATTATTTTGATAAAAGTGGCCTGCACCCAGTGAAACAAAGCAGGTTTTGTGCTCCACAAATCCGGGTTCCCACCATATTTTACTACAATGAGATCACCGCTCTGGCTCATTTCGTAAGAACTTTTAGCTACCCTGGACTCATCGAAATCGATCAGGTTCATGGAGCTTAGCTGGTAAAGGAAAACAAAGTAGAAAATAATACCAAAAAAGATCCAGGTAAGGTTTATATAATTATCCCTGGTTAACCAGTTACTAAGCTTTTTTCCAATTGCCATCATATTATTTCAGGGTATGTGAGTGCTGTTTTTAGCTAAAAGCTCAGTCCTTATTCTTTTTCCTCAAAATTACTGTCCTTAACAATATAAAGAGGTCTCTTTCTTATATCGCTTTGCAGGCGGCTGATGTATTCGCCTATAATACCAATACTCAGCAACTGAATTCCACCAATAAATAAAATAGAAATAATAGTTGAAGTCCAGCCTTGTGGAATGTCCCCTTTAAAAAAGAAATAAGAGATTAGAGAATAACAGATCAGGATAAAGGAGATGAAAAACACGATGATTCCCATTATACTTGCGAAACGCAGCGGGGCATTAGAGAAAGAAGTAATACCATCGAACGCGAGTTTAAACAGTTTTTTATAAGTGTACCCGGGTTCACCTGCCGCTCTTACATCACGATCATATTCAACAAAAGTTTGATTGAAACCGATCCATGCAATTTGTCCGCGTAAAAATTTATGTTGTTCAGGCATATCTTTTAACACATCAATTACCTTGCGGTGCATAACCCTGAAATCGCCTGTATCAAGTGGAATATCAACTTGCGAAATACGTGCAAGTAAACGATAAAATGTTTTATATGCAGCGCGTTTAAACAGGTTTTTGTCTTTGCGCGAACGGCGTTTTGCATATACAACCTGGAACCCTTCTTTTGTTTTATTATAAAGAACCTCTATCAATTCAGGCGGATCCTGGAGATCTGCATCAATAATCGCTGCGTACTCACCAACACATAAATCAAGCCCGGCCGAAACAGCAACCTGGTGACCAAAGTTCCTGCTGAAATCAATATAACGAATGGTTTTATCCATTGCTGCAAGGTCTTTTATCAACTGAATGGACCTGTCCTTGCTTCCGTCGTTAACAAAAACAAGTTCATACGAAACACCAATTTTCTCAATTACAGGTTTAAGCCTTCCATAGAGTGTAGGAATGTTTAACTCTTCATTATAGATTGGTATTATAATGGATAGTTCAGTCATTTCAAGATTGTTTTTTAGCTTTAACAAAAGTACTTACACCAACGGGCAGTCCAATACTTTTAAAAATTCTGTTTTCCAGTTTCATCCACCCAATGAGTAATTTATTGATAGTTGGGTTAAAAGAATCGAGTTGATCTTTCGGTGCTTTATTAACACTGCCAGGAAAAAAAGTACGTTGGAATAGCCTGAAAACAGCTGTAGGGAAAAAGATCGCAAAATTCCAGAAGCCTGAACGTTCAATAGTGAATCCCGCTCTTGTTACACGCTCTTTCAGCAAATTTTTACTGTATCTCCTGAAATGGTGATTAATCACATCATGCCCGCTCCATAAAAAAAGGTATGCCGGTACAAATACAAACAGCTCACCTTTTGGTTTTAATATCTTATGCCAGTTAGCAAGAGCAACTTCATCCTTTTCAAGATGTTCTAACGAGTCGGAAGAAATGATAATATCAAATGAACCGGGTTCAAAAGCGGGGTAATGTCCATCCATTACAAAAACATTGTCCAATCCACGTTCTTTGCAGGTTTTTATAGCATCCTCACTATAATCCAAACCATACAGGTTTGTGAACCCGTCATTTTTTAAATCAATCAGAAGGGGCCCCCCGGCGCAGCCTATATCAAGGATCTTAAGAGAGCGATCGTAATCTTTCAATAAAGATCTTATGGCATTTCTACGCGAGAGAAACCACCAGTTAGAGTGCTCAATGCTATGGTATTTCTCCTCGTATGCTTTGTCCATTATTACTCTTCTTCCTTAAAGTTTGATTTGATTGTTATTGAAACATCATCAAGATCAAGGTATTTTTTATTCTCAGGATAGTATCCAAAAACATTTACTTTCAACGGAAGGAAAGCAGCTTCTTCTTTGCTGATCTCAAGAGAGTCGGTAAAAATGTTCCACTGATCAGCAGTAACCACCTGGTTTGTCATATATAACTCTTTCCATACAAAAGAACTGGAATCTTTCCCGTTTACAGTAACCGCAAAAGATGCTTTCGGATTTTTTTCTGCAGACCTTACATAAGCAGTAACAAATATTTTCAGCGATGTGTTTCTTAATGAATCAGGCAAGTTAAAAACTTGTCCGTAAGGATACACCTTACCACTGTCAGCGTGAATGAAATATTGACCGGAATAAGCTGCGCCTTTTACTTTATTCTCTGTCATGTTCTCCGATTCAAAATTATCGAATGTATTAGCATACACTACATTTGGTTTAGGAGGATTTTTACATGAACTGAAAACACTAGCAACTAAAATAATAACCGGGAATAAATATGCAATACGTTTCATAATTTTTTTTGCGCAAATATAGTATTTTAATTTGATTTTTGGCAAATAGTAGACTTCTGCAAACATGTGACTGCTAGGTACTTACCTGCTTTTTCAATCCTGTTTTTGTAATAACACTCGCTTCCTGGTAATCTTCGTAATCGGTGTTAATATCCCAGAGGTTGTGATTTTTACCTTCAAGTATATTTTGAGCGGCCAGCATTCCCATCAGGATACTATGATCCTGGTTATTATATTTAAACGCCCCGTACCTTCCAATTACGTGAAGATTCTCTATGGTTTTCAGGTAATTCTCTACAGGTACAAGAATATCTTTATATCCGGTTGAATATACCGGGTAACAACGAGGGATTTTATATACAAAGCCATCACTTATTTTAGCATCTCCTACCAGACCGGTCTTTTTTAACTCTTCTTTACCGAGCTCAATAAGCCGGTCTTCACTCCAACTCCAGAAATCATCTTCATCATAACACCAATACTCGAGGGCGCAAATGGTGCTTTGCTCAGATCCGTTCACCTGTGGAACCCAGTTCCGGAAATTGGTTAAACGGCCCATGCGCAGGTCGGCAGAGTGAACATACAGCCAGTTATCAGGAAAAAGATCTTTCGCCTGAACGTTAAGATAAACAATGATGGTATTCCTGAATTTAAGACTGTTTGCTGCAGCTTTAATGTTTTCGGGTACTTCCGGCAATCGTGCTACCATCAAACTCAAAGGCATGGAAGAAATGATGTGGTCGTATTCTTTAATGGTTCCGTCTTCCAGTTCAATAGCGTAGGCTTTGTTATTTTTAGTAAGTACTCTTTTTATAGGAGTATTCAGAAAAACATTACCTCCTTGTTTTTTTACGAAAGAAGCCATGCGTTCATATACCATTCCTGTTCCCTGGTGAGGATAAGCGAATTGATCTACAAGCGTTTTGTGTTTACCGCTATTCCCGAAAAGCGCGGTTTTCATAGCTTCTCCAAGACTGAATTTTTTAATTCGCTGTGCAGCGAAATCTGCATCCAATACGTTACAAGGAATTCCCCATAATTTCTCGGTATATGTTTTAAAGAAAATGCTGTATAGTTTTTTACCAAAGCGGTTGGTTACCCATCCCTCAAAGGTGCTGGTATCTTTGGTAGGAGAAATTTTTTCTAAACCATAGCTGATGATACAACCTGCGGCAGTAAATATTCCGAGGTTTTTTAAAGCATCAAAGGCTTTTATGGGGTAATGAAAAAAACGTTTGTTGTAATAGATACGCGTTAAACGGTCTACCATTTCATAATCCTTACCGGCAACCTCCAGCCAAAGCTCGTTTATCCGGGTATCGTTGCTAAAAAAGCGGTGAGGTCCGATATCAATCTTTTGGTTCCAGAGATCAAGGGTTTTAGCCATACCCCCAACAGCGGCGCCTGCTTCATATACGTCAACGTCTTTGGTTTTTTTTGCCAATTCATATCCGGCAGTCATTCCTGCCGGGCCGGCACCTATTATGGCTATTTTCATGCTATCTCCCTGTGTGTGTCGCTGGTTCGGTTTTTTTGAGACCGAAAGTTAGTAATAAAAATGGTAACGCACCTTTCATTGAAATGTTTTATCTGGCAACAACTAATCAGCTTTTATCACCTCGATATTCAATTCATCCAATTGTTCCTGGCTGATTTCAGAAGGAGAATCGATCATCATATCCCTGCCCGAATTGTTTTTAGGAAAGGCAATAAAATCACGGATACTATCTGCCCCGCCAAATAATGAGCATAAACGGTCGAATCCAAAGGCGATGCCACCATGTGGCGGAGCACCAAATTCAAAAGCATTCATTAAAAACCCGAACTGGTTTTGTGCTTCTTCTTTGCTGAACCCAAGTGTTTCAAACATCAGCGCCTGCAGGTCTTTATTATAGATACGGATACTTCCACCACCTACTTCTACACCATTGATCACAATATCATAAGCATTTGCACGAACAGCACCCGGATCGGTTTTTAATAATCCAATATCTTCAGGCTTAGGAGAAGTAAACGGGTGATGTTTTGCAACCCAGCGCCCACGGAGCGATTCAAGCAGGTTAGTATCGCCTTCATTCCATTCCAATAAAGGGAAATCAACTACCCACAGGCAGGAGAAAGTGTTTTTATCTCTCAGGCCCAGGCGTGTTCCCATCTCTAAACGTAGTTCCGACAAAGCTTTTAGGGTTTTATCTTTTCCTCCTGCAAGAATCAGCATCAGGTCACCTTTTTCAGCACCAAATGCCGCACCCCACTTTTTCAAATCTTCTTCACCATAAAATTTGTCAACCGATGACTTAATTCCTTCATCCGTATAACGTGCATATACAAGCCCGGTTGCGCCGAGCTGCGGACGTTTTACAAACTCAGTCAACTCATCCAGCTGCTTGCGGGTGTATGATGCTGCACCTTTTGCGCATATGCCCACAACAACTTCAGCATCATCAAACACCTTGAAATTTTTTCCTCTAACTACATTGTTTGAAGCCTCGTTGAGGTAAACAAATTTCATTTCAAAACGTGTATCGGGTTTATCATTTCCGTAATTGCGCATCGCGTCGGCATACGTTATACGTGGTAACAGGGGAATATCGATACCTTTTACTTTTTTAAATAAATGACGCGTTAAGCCTTCAAATGTCTGAAGAATATCTTCCTGCTCCACAAAGCTCATTTCACAGTCGATCTGTGTAAATTCCGGCTGGCGGTCAGCTCTTAAATCCTCATCGCGGAAACATTTTACAATTTGATAATACCTGTCGAAACCACTCACCATTAATAATTGCTTAAAGGTTTGTGGTGATTGTGGCAAGGCGTAAAATTGCCCTTCGTTCATACGGCTTGGCACAACAAAATCGCGTGCACCCTCAGGAGTTGATTTGATCAGCACAGGGGTTTCTACTTCCAGGAAGCTTTGTGCATCTAGGTAATTACGGGTTTCTATCGCCAAACGGTGACGTAATTCTAAATTCTTTCTTACCGCATTCCTGCGTAAGTCCAGGTAGCGGTATTTCATGCGCAGCTCATCACCACCATCCGTATCATCTTCAATGGTAAAAGGAGGAGTAATGGCTTGGTTCAATATATTTAATGCAGAAACTTTAATTTCTATTTCGCCGGTTGGCATGTTAGGATTTTTCGACTCACGTTCAATAACAATTCCTTTTGCCTGAACCACAAACTCACGCCCAAGTGCACGCGCTTGTTTGATGAGGTCGGCATTAACTGTTTCATCAAAAAACAATTGCGTAATTCCGTAACGATCACGAAGGTCGATCCATAACAAGGTTCCTTTATCACGGCTGCGTTGTACCCAGCCGCATAATGTTACTTCTTTTCCTTTGTGAGATAAATTAAGCTCTCCGCAATTAACTGTTCTTAGCATTTCTGAAAAATTTAGGGTGCAAAGGTAAGAGAATTAGGGGAAATTGATCGAAATAATAAGCCCGATTAAAGCGATTTTTACCAGTTAAAAACCTTGTTTTATTGCTTCTTATCCTTCTCTTTCTCCTTTCCACCCAGGCTGATCTTAATATCATCCGTATTGCCCTTCATTTTGATGGTAACGAAGCGTACCTTTTTGTCTTTGTCGCGGTATACAATGCCGTCTACATGGGTAGAATCCATTTCCTCTTTTTTCTTCCCGAAAAGATATTTAAAGCCAACATCGGTTACCATTTTCATAGGAACTTTAATGGTATAATCCATATCAGTGGTGGTAACAAAAGACTGCTGCCCCGACATTTCAATAAAACCTAAAGACGAGTTGATATTCATATTCGGAATATAAAACACTCCTTTTTTGATCTCAAATGTGTTTATTAGGGTATCGAAACGAATGTTGTTGATGTTTTTGTCTTTGAAATAATCTGCAAGCATGCTCATTGGGCCGTAGTTGTTCAGCTCACCATTAACAACAGTTGTGTTCACCAGCACCCTTGATTTGTCCATCATTGGGATCAGGTCGCTTCGCATGCGGATTCTCCCGCTTAATGTACCGGTTACAATACCTTTCACATTTTCACTCAGGATATAATCCTGTCCGAAATTATCAAAGCGTACCATGAGCTTGGCCAGGTCAACATTTTTGAATTTGATATTGGGTTTAAATTTTATTTTGTTTGGATCAGAGCCATCAAATTCGCCTTTGATATCAAGATGTCCATCGGCTATATCCATGTCCAGCGTATCAATAAAAAAACGATGATCGCGTTGCATGCGCATACGTGCCTGCAAATTGGAGATCTCTATTTTATGATAAAGCAACTCTTTTATGTCCAGCTTTATTTTCATATTACTGAACGGGAGGCTGAATACATTGAAAATAGAATCGGTGTTTACCGTAGTATCTATTGGTGCCGCAACAACGGCAAGTGTATCTTTCTTTTTCTTCCGCGCCACTTTACTTACATCATAGTCGAGCAGCTCATCCAGGTTGAGGTATTTGGCACGTAAGGTGAAGCGGTTGTCTTTTTTGGCTTCGGCAACATTGGCTCCTATAAAATAACCAAGGCTGATGGTGAATTCATTCTTGTTCATTTTTCCTGTTAGCTTTTTCAGCCGGATCCGGTTGTCGCTGTATTTGATCGTACCCGAAAGATTTTCCAGTTTCATCGGGTGCATCTTCGATTTTACTTCCCCGCTTTCAATGGTAAGCTCGGCGAGTTTAAATGCGGTGTCGTATACAATTTTTGCTGTACCCTTTAACTTGAGGCCTCTCAGGGTTTCACGCTGGTAGCTCTCAGGTATGTAGTTCACATTTTTATAACTGAATGTTTTGTTGAAACGAAGGGTATCACTTTTCAAATCAAAAATAATATCAGTAGTTCCTTTCACATCTTTTTTGAACCACATCGCATAGTTCTTTACTGAGCCGGTCAACGAAAAATCGCTTTTACCTTTTTTTCCACCCAGCTTACCATTGAATGCTTCCAGGCGAACAAAATCTGAGTCGATAATGATATCAGCCCTTACATTTTCCAGTCTGCGCGGGTAATGCTTAAATTGTCCTGAAAGTTTGTCGATGTAAAACTGTCCGTGTGGTAGCGCCATGGTAGAGTCGGTGAAGTTTTTGGCAAGTGTTTTAAAAGTAAACACCATCTGGAAATTGGTAAGCAATTCATCAACCGGTTTTATTTTGCTTGTATCAAACGTAGTGAGTTGTTTTACATCTATGTTCTTTGAACTCACTACTAAGTGTACATCAAGCGGTGTTCCCTTTTTATGAAAAACATCGGGCAAACGACTGATCCCCAAAACCAGGTTAATGTCTGAATTTCCAACTTTCGCAGAACAGTTTTCTATGTACAAACCTTTGTTCTTCATTTCTGCATAAAGGTTCACGTTTTCTATCGGGTAAGGATATTTAGGCATTTTAAAAGTGAGATCTTTAACCCGTAATTCACTGTCGACACCTTCTTTCAATTTTGCAAAAGTGTTTTTTGGCACATTGATATCTACCAGCTCGTCGTAATGAACTTTCAGGCTTACCTTACCGCTAAGGTTTTGAAGCTGCTGCACTTGCAGGAATTTGGCAAGAAACTGAAGATCAAAATCAGTAGATACATCCATGTTCACATTCGGATCATCAAAATTCCGCAGGATAATATTTCCTTTAACATCGCCCTGTTCAGGATGCGCTAAAATATCTACGAGGCCGATTTCGAATGTAGAAGTATTCCGTTTTTTTCCGTTCGTAAAGTATCCCCTGAACGAAAGTTTGTCAACCGTTTTATTAACGCCTGTATTTTTAAACACACCATTCTTACAGCCAAACTCTGCATAGATGTCGGGTTGAAGGTCGTTGCCAACAATTCCTTTCACGCTTGCATCGAAATAAATATTTCCCGCGTTCTCATATTTTGCCATTGTTTTGGCAAGGTCAGGAGGAAGAAATGCAAATACAATATTGAAATCAGATTTTTCGCCATTGAACTGGAAGTTCATATACGGACTACCTTTGAAGATCATGAAGCCTTTAGCCGTAAAGGAAACACCCTCCAGTTTTAATGTAGAAGGTTTTACGGTAAGGATCTCGCGTTGTTTGTCAAATATAATACCCGCATCGATATCGAAATTTTTATCGCGGATAAAAGAAGTGTCTTTACCCTGGATATATGTCATCTGGAATTTTCCTTCAACAGAAGTTTTAAGCCGTTTGGCTCCCGTACGAAAGGAAGCATTAAGATCCTGCAGGTTGGCATCGAATGTTTTATCCTGGGTTTCGTCAATAAATTTTACCTTAATATCTTTTACCTTTATTTTTTTTAAGCCCAGTTTAAACACCTCATTGGTGCTGGCTGTATCAATTTCACCTATCGGCTCAAAGGCTTTCATAATATTAAGGTCGCCCAGGCTGTCCTGTACTACTGTAATATTACCTCCATTCAATTCCAGGTTATTAATGCGGTATTTGCCTTCAATTATTTTACGGAGATCAAAATCAAGGTAAATATCTTTTACATGAGCAATAGGTTTACCCGTAGAATCTTTGGATTCGAATACTTCTATATCTTCCAGGTTAATAGAAACATTTGGAAAGTCGTGAAAAGGAGAGATGTGACTGTCTTTTAATTTTAATTGACCGGCAAAATTTTCATTCACAGAAACAAGTGCTTTTTGAACCAGTGCGTCCTGTTTAAAATAAAGGATGGCAATAAGAATGATAATCAGAAATACAGGCAGCAGCGTTAACCATAGAAAGATCCTGAGTATTCTTTTCCACAAGGGTTTCTTTGTTTTCTGCATAGTAAACAAATTTATGAGAAAAAAACCATTGACCCAAATTATGCATGGAGCATAGTTTGCCCGTAGGACTGGCGAAAATATAATTTTGTCAGGGTTAATCCTTATGTTATTTTTGCGTGAATGGAAATGTATTCGGATGAATATTTTATGAATGAAGCACTGAAAGAGGCGCGTAAGGCTTTTGAGCTGGATGAGATTCCTATAGGTGCAGTTGTTGTTTGCGAAAATAAGGTAATTGCGCGTGCGCATAATTTAACAGAACGTTTAAATGATGTTACTGCTCACGCCGAAATGCAGGCGATCACCGCTGCGGCAAATCACATTGGTGGAAAATACCTGCAGGAATGCACTTTGTATGTTACCATTGAACCTTGCCCGATGTGTGCGGGTGCGCTTTACTGGAGCCAGGTATCGAAGGTAGTATTCGGGGCGGCAGATGAAAAGCGGGGTTTTTCAACTATTAATACCAGGATGCTGCATCCGAAAACGCAATTGTCTTCGGGAGTTATGGAGCACAATTGCGCGGAGCTGATGAAAACCTTTTTTAAAAACAAAAGAAAATAAGACGTGCCGATACTGAATTCCATAGCAGCCTGGCTGATGAAGAAGCGGATGCACCAGATCGAACTTTTTATGAAGTATCCGAATGATGTGCAGGAAGAGTGGCTGGTAAAACTATTGAAGAACGGAGCACCCACGGAGTTTGGGAAAAAGCATGGCTTCTCAGAAATTAGCAATTATGAGCAATTCAAGCGCCAGGTGCCGCTACAGGATTACGAATCGCTGAAGCCATATATCGAACGCATAAGAAGAGGAGAGCAACATTTGTTGTGGAATGAAGAAGTAAAATGGTTTGCTAAATCGAGCGGAACAACATCAGACAAAAGTAAATTTATCCCGGTAAGCCCGGAGAGTCTTGATGGTTGTCATTATAATGGTGGCAGGGATATGGTTGCGATCCATTGTGCCAACAACCCGGAAACAAATTTATTTACCGGGAAAAATCTTGCCCTGGGAGGGAGCCATCAAACCGATTATTTTGGCGACTATGAATCATATCATGGAGATGTGAGTGCTATTGTTATTCAGAACCTGCCGATGTGGGCCGAGTATTTCAGGGCTCCTGAGCTAAACATCGCTTTGATGAGCGATTGGGAGGACAAGCTCAGGCAACTGGTTACCACAACCATGAATGCCAATGTTACCAGTATGGCTGGCGTTCCCAGCTGGATGCTGGTTTTACTGAAAGAAATTCTGAAGGAAAAGAATGTAAACTCTATAAGAGAAGTTTGGCCTAACCTGGAAGTATATTTTCACGGCGGTGTAAGTTTCACTCCATACGCAGATCAGTTTAAACGATTGCTCGATAATGAGTCGATAGCTTACCTGGAATTATACAATGCATCTGAAGGTTTTTTCGGGATCCAGGATCAGCGCAACATAAAGGAGTTATTACTGATGCTTGATTATGGGATCTACTACGAATTTATACCGGTTGAAGATCTAGACAAGAGCAACCCGAGAGTATATAACCTTTCTGAAGTGTCTTCCGGAATTGTGTATTCAATGGTGATCAGCACAACCGCCGGGTTATGGCGATACCAGCTGGGAGACACGATCACCTTTACCGGAACCAGTCCGTATCGTTTTGTGATTACGGGCCGAACAAAACACAATATAAATGTGTTTGGGGAAGAGCTTATGATCCATAATGCAGAAAAGGCATTGCAGGCGGCCTGCGAAAAAACACATGCACATATTGTTGATTACACTGCCGCACCTGTATTTATGGGCGAGCAAAACGGAGCACATGAATGGCTGATTGAATTTGATAAAGAACCGGGCAACCTGGAGTACTTTACCGATATACTCGATAAAACATTAAAGCAATTAAATTCAGATTACGAGGCGAAACGTTTTAACAACTACATCCTGCAAATGCCGATTGTAAAAGTGGTTCCAAAGGATACATTTATGAAGTGGCTGAGGTCGAAAAAAAAACTGGGAGGTCAGCATAAAGTACCACGCCTGAGTAACGAAAGAAAATATGTGGAGGAGATCAAAGCCCTGCTGAATACTTAATTCACAACAAGAATTTTTGCAACAACTTTTTGAGATCCGTCAGTGGTAGCGCACATTACCAGGTACACACCACTGGCAACACGTTTCCCGTTAAATCCTTTTGCATTCCAAACCGCCTGGCCTCCTTCAACGGTTGCTTCGTAAACAAAATTTCCCGATACATCCATAATCTTCATATTAGACCCACTCACTAAACCTTTGATCATAATTGGCCCGGTATATTCGGGTTTCACAGGATTCGGATACGCATATACATCCGAGAATTTTTCAAAACCTTCGGTAACAGAGTTCTGGAACGACAACATACCTTTATCAGTGCTGATAAAAACTTCTCCATTATACGGGTTTACAACTATTCTTAAAATATTGTCGGCGAACAAAGGACTGTTTACAGTGCTGAAGTGATAAAGCTCCTTTTGCCCATCAGGTGAAACACAAAACACGCCGCTCTTTTTTGTACCGATCCACTTATTGTTTGCCCCGTCAACGGCTATGCAGGTAATATCTTCTGTTTCCAGCAGAATTTTTGTCACACCCTCTTCATCTACGTATATACGTTGAGCAGTAACACCATTTGTAATAACACTTTCTGGTTCATACAGCACAAATATTCCTTTACTCGTACCTACCCATATATCTCCTTCTTTGTCTTCTGCCATGCAGAGAATCAAACCACTGATCTGTCCGTCGCCATCACCGCCATTAACTGTATACGAATTGGCTGTGGAAGGGGCGGAGAAACTACCGTCGTTTTTGTATACCACGAGGCCAACGGAAGGAGCAAGCGTACTGTTCCATACCTGGTTGTTTTTGTCTACAAGCAATTGTTCCACCTCAAAACTTTTGCTGAATGCCAATGAATGCCAGGTACCATTGACATCGCGGGCGTTAATATGATTTTTAGAATAGGAGCAGGCAGCCCATAGGTTACCATCGCTGTCGAAGGATACATCAGTAACACGTGTGTCGAGTGAACCTGCCGGCATACCATCAGCCAATGGAAGAGGAGAGTTTTGATTATGATACAGGGCTACCACATCATCATCTTTAAACTCAATTACTCCACGGCCATAACAGCCCGCGAAATAATGATTTTCATCATTGGGATCAATAGTTACAGATGAAACATCAAAGAAAAAGGGATTGGTAACTTTATGAACGTGTTTCCACTCTTCGTTTTTGAAAACATATAAACCATCGCCCAGGTACGCTTTTGAATTCCCGGTTTTATCGCCCAGGAATATAGGTGCCGTAACCAGCTTGTTATTTACAATTTTCATGTCGTTCATCAAAAATGTATTGGGCGAGTTGGGAATGTAGCGTTGAAAAAGAAGAGGATAAGAGCCGCTGTTATCTGCTTTGTAACGGATCAGGCCCAGTTGCTTATCAGCTATCCAATACTCGTTACTGTTTTCAAACGCCAGGTCAAAAACCGATTGGTTAGTGCTTGCATCATATGCCCATACCCTGCTGATTGAGTTGCCGTTTTCGTCCTGTACATGAATGTTGTGCATGTCGATGAAAGCGATCTTTTTTTTCTGGTTATCGGCAACAATTTTACGAATGGTATAGCTGTAAGGGTCGTGTGGTTTGTATGCATAGTGCGACCATAGCGTGTCGTTGAAAGAGTACAGCGAATCCTGTAAAAAAGTTGCCTGTCCGCTCTGGATAAAGCGCGAATAGTTGGTGATAATTTTACCGTTAAAATTTACAATGGAATTAAAAGGACCTGAAGGAAGGCTTGTTTCCTTCGTCCACTCCTGGTAATTGCTCAGGTTAGGAGAATTGAGTAAAGCATAATAAATACCACTTTCGGTGGCGGCTAATATTTTTTTGGAAGTTAGTGCGCATTCATAAACGTTGAGGTATGTACCTCCTATACCAATAATATAACTGTCTTTAATTTCACCATTATCAGTATCAACCACAACAATTCCCAGGCTGGTTGCTACATAAGCATATTTGCCGCTGAAAGTAACGCTGTTTATTTTTTTTTCACCTACAATCTGCTTGCGCTTGAGGTCAGAAACATTAATAACTGATTCTCCTTTCAACAGGTCAATATTGCAATTTTGATAGGCAATAAACAAAGTATTGTTGTATGCATTTGTTCTGATCAGTAATGGTTCAGCGTCCGAAAGTCCTTCAACGGTAGAGAGGTTACCATAGGAGTTGTCGCCTTTGTCGTAATAAAAAATGCCCTGGTGCGTAGGCATGTAATACATATCATTTCCGGGATCAGGGATAGTAACCACGCAATAAATACGGTTGTTGTATTCGGCAACCGAATAAGCCCTGTTGTAGGAAAGGTGGCTTCTCCATTGATACATCTTTAAGGGGTTTTGGGAAAACCCACTTAATGAGTAAACAAATGCAATTAATAATATGAAGCCGTAACGTTTCACGAATCTGTATAAAATCTGGAACGTTAAAAATACAGCATTATTGCCTCTTCTGCAATTACTTTTTTGATGTAAGATCTGCGGTAACCTTTACATTATTCAACCGTTACCGACTTCGCCAGGTTTCGTGGCTGATCCACATTACAGCCTCTCATTACAGCAATATGATATGAAAGTAATTGCCACGGAATAACTGCCAGTAATGGAACCAGCGACTCATCTGTTTCAGGGATTTCGATCACGTGATCTGCCATGCCTTTTACATCTTTATCACCATGAGTAACCACCGCAATAATTTTTCCTTTACGCGCTTTTACTTCCTGGATATTGCTCACAACTTTCTCGTAGTTCTGACCTTTGGTTGCTATCACAAATACCGGCATCTCTTCATCTATCAAAGCAATCGGTCCGTGTTTCATTTCCGCAGCAGGATAACCTTCAGCATGAATGTAGGAGATCTCTTTCAGTTTCAATGCGCCTTCCAGTGCAACAGGGAACGTGAAGCCACGTCCCAGGTATAATGCATTACGCGCGTCTTTATAAATATCAGAAATGTGTTTAATGAGGTCATTCTGTTTCAGGATATCTTCAATTTTTGCAGGAACGGCATCCAGTTCATATAACAACTGGCGGTAGCGGCTTTCAGGCAATGTACCTTTTTTGTGAGCAACGTTCAGTGCCATTAATGTTAGTACTGTTACCTGGGCAGTGAATGCTTTTGTGGAAGCAACACCAATTTCTGGTCCTGCGTGAGTGTATGACCCAGCGTGTGATGCACGTGGAATGGAAGAACCAACTACGTTACATACACCAATAATGGTTGCGCCCTTGGTTTTTGCCAGTTCAATGGCAGCAAGCGTATCAGCAGTTTCTCCCGATTGTGAAATGGCAATTACCACATCATCCGGGTAAATAACCGGGTTTCTGTAACGGAATTCAGAAGCGTATTCTACTTCAACAGGAATGCGCGCGTATTCTTCAAATAAATATTCAGCTACCAGTCCTGCGTGCCACGAAGTTCCGCAGGCAATGATAATAATACGTTTTGCGTTCTGGAATTTACCAATATGATCAACAATACCACCCAGCTGAACAATACCCTGGTCGGCATTTAAGCGTCCGCGCATACTGTCTTTCACCGAGCGGGGCTGTTCGTAAATCTCTTTCAGCATAAAATGTTCATATCCGCCTTTTTCAATGGCTTCCAATTCCATTTCCAGCTCGTGTACATATAGTGGAATTTCTTTGTCTTTGATGGTACGGAGCTTTACTTCTTCTCCCCTGCGAACAATAGCTACCTGCTCATCTTCCAGGTACACTACGTTTTTGGTATATTCAACAATTGGTGAAGCATCAGAAGCGATAAAGAATTCATCTTCACCGATACCAACCACCATTGGGCTTCCTTTTTTAGCTGCGATAAGTGTGTTTGGATCATTTTTGTCGAGAACCACAATAGCGTATGCCCCGATCACCTGGTTAAGTGCAGCTAATACAGCGTGTCCTGTTTTCATGTCCTCACTCTTCTTGATGTCTTCGATCAGGTGAATAAGAACTTCAGTATCCGTTTGTGATTTAAATGTATGCCCGCGTTTTAAAAGGCGTTCTTTTATAGCAGCGTAATTTTCAATAATCCCGTTGTGGATCATTACCAGGTCGCCACTTTGTGAGTAATGTGGATGCGAGTTAACATCGTTTGGTTCACCGTGCGTAGCCCAGCGTGTATGCCCGATTCCAATTGTTCCGGAAGTATCCTGCACGTTTGCAAAGGCCTCCAGGTCAGAAACCTTGCCCTTTTTTTTGTACACGTTCATGTTACCTGCCGCATTGATCATCGCAACCCCGGCACTGTCGTAACCCCTGTATTCCAAACGGTGTAAACCTTTCACTAATACAGGATAGGCTTCTCTTTTACCAATATATCCTACAATTCCACACATACTT
>DASWXS010000033.1:0-4285 GCA_036405375.1 Bacteroidia bacterium | reverse complement strand
TCATCACATAGGCCTTTTCTTCACTGAATACTTCTTCGCTTTTAGGAACAAATTCTTCCAGCACTTTTCCATTCTTATCTTCAATTCGCGTAACAAATATCGGTTCAATCCAACGCCCCCTGTTTGCAAATGTGCTGTTTGCTCCCACCATTTCATAAACAGAAATATCAGGCGTTCCTAAACAAATAGAAGGTACAGGTTCGATAGCTGAATTGATTCCCATACGTTTTACCAGGTCAACTACGGCCTGTGGCCCATAACGTTTCATTAAAGCGGCAGTAACATAATTGATAGAAAGCGCAAGTGCTCTTTTCAACGTAATGTTCACACCTGTTCCCTTACTTCCATCCGAATTATCCGGGCACCAATCAGGTTGCCCCGCCCCGGTTGGAATACAGGTACGTACATTGGGGATCAGCTCGCAAGGAGAAGAACCTTCCTGGATAGCCAATGCATATACAAAAGGTTTGAATGTAGATCCAACCTGGCGCCCGTGGCCTTTTTGCACGTGATCGTATTTAAAATGTTTGTGATTTATCCCTCCTACCCATGCTTTGATATAACCTGTTTCCGGCTCCATAGCCATAAACCCTGTTTGAAGGAAACTTTTGTAATAGCGAATTGAATCCCAAGGCGAAAGTAATGTATCAATATCTCCATTGTTACTGTATACAGTCATTTTAATTGGTGCGTGGAAAACCTTTTCAATTTCGCTGTCGCTTGCCCCATCTTTTTTCATCGAACGATAACGGTCGCTACGTTTCATTGCTGAGTTCATGATCTTTTCGATCTCTGCCTTATTTACATTCCATGCAAATGGTGCATTCTTTTTCTTCTTACAATCTTTAATGAACATTTCCTGGAGCGAATGCATATGCTCATCAACGGCTTCTTCTGCATACTTCTGCATTCTTGAATCTAAAGTTGTATAGATCTTTAAACCATCCTGGTAAATATTATACGGTTTATTTGTTTCAGGATTAATATGTGTTTTACACCATTCCGACAAAAACGAAGAACGCAGGTATTCCCTGAAATAAGGTGCCAACCCTTCATTATGATCTTCCGGCATAAAGTGCAAATTAAGTGGCAGCTCCTTAAGCGAATCATAATCCCTTTGCGACAGGTAACCATACTTCACCATCTGGCTCATTACCACATTACGGCGTTGCATCGTTGCCTTTGCTCTCTTCGGGTTAACGGGGTTAAACAAAGAAGGATTTTTGGCCATACCTACCAGCATTGCCGCTTCTTCCAGTTTTAACTTATCGGGAGTGGTATTAAAATAGATTTGAGCTGCAGACTTTACACCAACAGCCTGGTTAAGAAAATCAAATTTGTTAAGATACATGGTCATGATCTCTTCTTTTGTATAGAGTTTCTCCAGCTTTAAAGCGATCACCCACTCTTTCAGTTTTCTGAATACTATCTTAAAACCACTCATCTCCTCGCGCGGGAATTGCATCTTTGCCAGCTGTTGGGTAAGCGTACTTCCTCCGCCACTGCTCGAACTTCCTCTCACTACACCTGTAACTGAACGACCAATAGCACGCAGGTCGACTCCGCTGTGTTCATGAAAACGTGCATCTTCCGTGGCAATTAATGCATTAACCATAAAAGGACTCAATTCATTGAATTTTACATTTGTCCTGTTTTCTTTATAGTACTTTCCGATAATTTTTCCATCGCTGCTATATACAACTGTAGCAAGATTACTTTTTGGGTTTTGCAATTCATCTACATTTGGCAGATCGCCAAATACACTAAAGGAAGCTAATGCGAATAGCAATAACAACAGAAAAACGGGGGTCATTACCAGTGTCCAGATGATTTTTTTATACCTGGAATTTTTTTGTTGATTTAAGCCTGATTTTGAGGGTTTGCTTTCTTCCTTTGCCATAGCATACGAAGGTATAAAATAAAGACTTATTCCTGACAAAGATTTTACCAGCAAAAAGGCGAATTTATCTGCAAAAATTGTTAACTACTACGACATTTATACTACAAAAATTAAGTATTTTAGAGCTCTTATTTAAGCTGAATTGACATGGATATGAAAGGACATATAGACAGATTCCCGTTACAGTTGGAAGAAGCTCTTGCGATTGCTGAAAAATCTGTTTTGACGAAAAAAGAGAATATTCACCAGGTATTGGTAACCGGTTTAGGCGGTTCAGGAATAGGTGGTAGTGTTGTTGCAGAGTTAGTCCAGAACGAATGCAAAGTTCCTGTATTGGTTAACAAGGATTATTTTCTTCCTGCCTATATAAATCAGCATACGCTTGTTGTCATTTCATCGTATTCAGGTAATACGGAAGAAACGCTGAGCTGTTTTCAGCAGGCTTTAGATAAAAAAGCCCAGATTGTTTGTATCACCAGTGGAGGAAAAGTAGCTGAAATTGCAAAAGCGAACAATCTTGACCTTATTACAGTTCCGGGCGGTAATCCGCCTCGCACATGTCTTGGTTATTCGGTTACACAATTGCTGAAAGTATTGCACTTCAATCAATTTATTTCGATGGATTTTGTTTCTCTTCTGAAAAACTCCATTGCAATAATGAATACACTACATGCTGAAATTAATGAGCAGGCAAAACAGATCGCTAAACAACTTCATACTAAAATACCTGTTATTTATTCTTTAGGTTCAACAGAAAGTATTTCCGTAAGGTTCAGGCAACAGATCAACGAAAACAGCAAAATGCTTTGCTGGCATAATGTAATTCCTGAAATGAACCACAACGAACTGGTAGGATGGACAAGTAAAAATGAAGATCTTGCGGTTGTAGTGTTAAGGACAGATTATGACTATGAAAAGAATATAAAACGCCTTTCTATTTGCAAAGAAGTGTTTTCGAAATACACTCCTCATTACCTGGAAATTCATGCAAAAGGCAAAAGCAAAGTGGAACAGGCTTTTTATTTGATCCATTTAACCGATTATGTATCATACTATCTGGCAGAACTAAGTGGTGTGGATGCGATTGAAGTAAATGTTATAGATTATCTAAAAAAAGAACTGGCTTAAGTGCATCTGGTTTAAATCGTTTACAATACAATTATATCATAAATAAAAAAGGAGGCTTTCGGCCTCCTTTTTTCATATATCTTGTTTGGTTTATTTTCCTCCTAAACCGGTTGGGCTACCCACACGGGTCATCGCACAACGGAATCCTAAATAAGCCAATGACTGGCGTTGATCAAGGAATCGGCGTGTACCAGGGTTCAACCAATATGCACGGTCTTTCCACGAACCACCTTTATAAACGTGAGCCACGTCATTAATAAGGGTTGTTTTTGTATACTGATACATCAAACCACTGGTGAAACCAGGATTCAAGCTCGTTACACCATTTAATGTTCCTCCCGTAACAAGGGCCTGTGTATTACCTGCATCAATACCGGTAATTGCACCTTGTCCGTTTAAATACTGCAGTGTTGAGTTTACATCACCATCATTATAGTTTCTGTAATCAGACGTTTTGTAGTTTCTTCTTTCATCCAGGTTATCCTGTGCATACTTGATACTAACATCTCTCCACATAACGCGGCCAGGAATTGAAACCAGGATACTATCAACAACCAAAGAATCTGCAGAAGTTGAGTTAGCACCATAATCGCTTGGCTGAGCAACTACGTGAACAAATTTTTGATATACAGCACCTGTATCATTTACACGGATAGTGTTATCGATAGGGTCACGTTGTTGAGTTTGGAATACGTTACCACGGAAAGGACGGAATTCATCAGCATCTTCAGAGGTAAGAGGGCGATAAACATCCAATACCCACTCTGATACGTTACCTGCCATGTTATATAAACCGTAATCATTTGGCCAGTATGAATACACCGGTGAAGTTACATCAGCGTTATCATTCAACCAACCTGCAGTACCCATGTAGTCACCACCACCTCTTACGAAGTTAGCCATGATCTGACCAATATATTTTTCGTCCGGGTTACGTACACCGTGACCATTCCAAGGATAGATACGACGATCTGTGATACGCTCGCCAATTGTGTTACCAATTAAGCCATAAGCAGCATATTCCCACTCAGCTTCTGTCGGGAGACGGTATTTTGGTAAGAAGATACCATCTTCCATACGTACATCTCTTTCGGGAGCCTGCTCATCAAATGAAGGTAATTTTTGTTTTAACTGTCCACCCCATTTACCTGCAAGGTAAGATTCAGTACTGAAATAATCAGTTTCTGTAGCAGTTGGAACGTGCTCTAATAAACCTTCGCGAATTAAGATGAACTCATTTACACGATCAGTTCTCCA
>DASWXS010000032.1:0-7129 GCA_036405375.1 Bacteroidia bacterium | reverse complement strand
CTGCAGTTTCTACAACGGCAAACGCAGGATTCAGTTCTGTGATCTTTCCTTCAATATATGTGATCATTGCCGCTTCTTATCTTTTGTTTTGCGCGTCAACCACGGCAATAGTTATCATATTAACGATCTCACGAACCGAGCTTCCCAACTGCAACACATGCATTGGTTTTTTTAATCCCATCAATACAGGCCCGATTGCTTCCGCTCCTCCCAATTCCTGCATTAGTTTGTAGGCAATATTACCTGCTGCGAGGTTAGGGAATATCAATGTGTTTACGTTCTTATCCACGAGTGTGGAAAAACCAAACTGTTCTTTCAACAAGCTATTATTCACCGCGAAATTTGCCTGCAGATCACCATCTACAATTAATCCCGGGTAATCCCTGTGAAGAATGTTTACTGCTTTACCAACTGTTTCCGGCGTCTTACCATGGGTAGATCCAAAATTAGAATATGAAAGCATAGCCATACGTGGATTAAAATTGAACTGGCGAACTGTCTTCGCGGTTAGAGCTGCAATTTCAACCAGCTGCTCAGCAGTAGGTTCTACATTCATTGTACAATCTGCAAAGAAGAATGGTCCTTTTTTGGTCATCATAATGTACAAGCCTGCAACCAGCGTATTTCCTTCCTGTACACCTATGCATTGTAATGCCGGAACAATTGGTGCAGAATATTTGCGGGTAAGTCCGGAAATCATTGCATCTGCATCACCGGTTTCTACCATCATGGCACCATAGTAATTTCTTTCGCGCATCAGCTTACGTGCATCATATTGAGTAAGTCCTTTGCGTTCACGTTTTTTCCAAAGAAGATCTGCATACAAATGGCGTTTATCTTCCTCTTCTTTTGAATACGGATCAATAACAGGTACATCATGCAATTCGAGATGATGCTCTTTGATAAGGGCTTCAATTTTTTCCTTGCTTCCCAAAAGGATCGGACGAGCAATTCCGTCGTCTTTTGCAACCTGTGCTGCTTTTAATATTTTGTAAGTATCTGCCTCTGCAAATACTACACGTTTCGGTGCTGATTTTGCTTTGGTTGCAAGAGAGCGCACCAGTTTATTATCTTTTCCTAACCGGTTTTCCAGCTCAAGACGATAGGCTTCCCAATCAGTAATAGTATGTTTCGCTACTCCTGAATCAACTGCAGCTTTTGCAACTGCAGGAGACACTGTCCATATCAAACGGTTATCGATTGGCTTAGGAATAATATATTCTGGCCCGAATGAAAGATTTTTTGAATTATAAGCAACATTTACATAATCTGGAACCGGCTCCTTTGCAAGATTCGCAATTGCATATACTGCAGCCAATTTCATTTCTTCATTAATGGAAGTAGCGCGCACATCCAAAGCTCCACGGAAAATAAAAGGGAAACCCAAAACGTTATTTACCTGGTTAGGATTATCGCTACGGCCTGTCGCTACAATAATATCTTCACGTGCTGCAATTGCTTCTTCGTAAGAGATTTCAGGGGTAGGATTAGCCAGTGCGAATACTATACAGTTTTTTGCCATGCTCTGGATCATCTCTTTGTTAAGGATATTTCCTTTTGATAATCCTAAGAATACATCGGCACCTTTCATTGCATCTTCCAACGATTTTACATCAGTGCGGGATGAAGCGAAGAATTTTTTGTTGTCATCCAGGTCTGTTCTGTCAATAGTAATTGGACCTTTACTGTCGCACATTAAAATATTCTCTTTTTTCACTCCTACTCCAATATGTAGCTTAGCACAGGAAATAGCCGAAGCTCCTGCACCATTGATCACCACTTTGATCTTGTCCATTTTTTTTCCGGACAATTCAACTGCGTTCAATAATCCCGCAGCTGAAATAATAGCTGTTCCATGCTGATCATCATGCATCAAAGGAATATCAAGTTCTTCCTTTAATCTTCTTTCAATCTCAAAACATTCAGGCGCTTTGATATCTTCCAGGTTAATTCCACCAAACGTTGGCGCAATTGCTTTTACTGTCTGAACAAATGTATCAATGTCTTTCGCGTCCACTTCAATATCAAACACGTCAATATCTGCATAGATCTTAAACAACAGTCCTTTTCCTTCCATTACTGGTTTGGATGCAAGCGGCCCGATATCTCCAAGCCCTAAAACTGCTGTACCATTGGAGATAACAGCAACCAAGTTACCTTTTGCTGTGTATTTGTATACATCTTCCGGCTTATCTGCAATTTCCAGGCAGGGATCTGCCACTCCCGGTGAGTAAGCTAAAGTAAGATCTCTTTGAGTACTGTATGGTTTGGTTGGAATTACCTCAATTTTACCAGGTTTTCCCTGTGAATGGTAGTCCAATGCGTCTTGTTTCCTGTAGTTTGCCATAGTCGTTAAAATACGAACTGCGAAAATAAGGAATTAAGCCGAAAAAAGCACGGGTTTTTGAAAGCCTATTTACTTGATAATCAGAATAAAAAACAATTCGAAAGGGTAAAAATGATAAATGAGCCTTTTTCCGTTCTCAGCGGTCGGAAATAAATGTGAAAATGATTCTCATCAAATTTTAATCACGATATTCATAAACTTTACCCATCACTCCAACTTCACCTTTCTATTTTTCGAACTTATTATCTATAATATTTGTCTGCTCTTCATTATCAAATACAAACATTTTTATACTTGCGATCTCACTTAAATATACGCTGTAGTGATGCCAAAATAAATGTGGTACTGATAGAAATATAATTCTTCTTTCTTCTGAAATGCAATAAGTAATTAACCCGAACGGAATAAGCACACACAAACCTACGTTGCATTGCGAGATCATTCTATGTAAAAACACCTTGATTTCGTTTTCAAAGCTCAAATCCGTGATTTTCTACTCAAAAAAACCACAAATAAACCCTATCTTTGCGCCTCTATAAATTTCACAACATGTTCAATAATTTAACAGATAAAATAGAAAGGGCATTTAAAGTATTAAAAGGCCAGGGAAAGATTACTGAGATCAACGTTGCAGAAACAATGAAGGAAGTACGTAAAGCCTTGCTGGATGCCGATGTTAACTATAAAGTTGCGAAACAATTTACTGATAACATTAAAGAGAAAGCTCTTGGTCAGGATGTATTGACAGCTGTTTCCCCGGGACAATTATTGATCAAAATAACACATGATGAGCTGGCCCAATTGATGGGTGGTGAAAAAGCCGATATTAAACTCAACAATAATCCTACTGTAATCCTGATGTCAGGTTTGCAGGGTTCGGGTAAAACAACTTTCTCAGGTAAACTGGCAAATCACCTGAAAACCAAAAGAGGGAAAAACCCTTTACTGGTTGCCTGCGATATTTATCGACCTGCCGCTATTGATCAGTTGCATGTATTAGGAGAACAAATTGGTGTTGATGTATTCTCCGACAGGGAAAACAAAAACCCCGTAGATATTTCTCGTAAAGCTATTGCCCAGGCAAAACAAAACGGGAATTCTGTTGTAATTATAGATACTGCAGGTCGTTTGGCTGTTGATGAGCAGATGATGAATGAGATCGCTTTGGTGAAAAAAGAAATAAAGCCTGATGAGATTTTATTTGTTGTGGATTCAATGACCGGTCAGGATGCAGTGAACACGGCAAAAGCATTCAACGATCGCCTGGATTTTGATGGTGTGATTCTTACCAAATTAGATGGTGATACAAGAGGTGGTGCTGCGCTTTCTATTAAATCAGTAGTTAATAAGCCCATCAAATTCATCGGTACCGGTGAGAAGATGGATGCAATTGATGTATTCCACCCTGATCGTATGGCTGACAGGATCCTGGGAATGGGTGACGTTGTAACGCTCGTTGAGCGTGCACAGGAACAGTTTGACGAAGAAGAAGCAAGAAAATTATCCAAAAAAATTGCGAAGAACCAGTTTGGGTTCAATGATTTCTTAGCCCAGTTACAACAAATCAAAAAAATGGGTAACATCAAGGATTTGGTTGGTATGATACCTGGTGTAGGAAAAGCAGTGAAAGATATGGACATCAACGAAGATGCTTTTAAATCAATTGAAGCGATCATTTATTCGATGACCCCACAGGAGCGCGAGAAACCGGAATTATTGAATGGATCAAGAAGAGCGCGTATTGCAAAAGGTAGCGGTACAAACATCCAGGAAGTAAACAAGCTGATCAAACAATTTGACGAAACAAGGAAAATGATGCGCATGATGCAGGATAAAAATGCAATGGCCAAAATGATGCGTAACATGCCTAAGATGGGACAGTAAATTCAAAGTTTTGAATTATAAATTATGAATTTAATAGACGGAAAAAAAATATCTCTCGAGCTGCAGCAGGACATTGCACGTGAAGTTGTCAAACTAAAGGAAGAAGGCAAAAAAACTCCTCACCTGGCTGCAATACTTGTAGGTAACGATGGTGGAAGTGAAACCTATGTTGCCAGCAAAATCAAAGCATGTGAGAACGTTGGTTTCAAATCAACGCTTATCCGTTTGCCAGAATATATTACAGAAGAAAAATTACTGAATGCTGTTAACGAATTAAATAACGATCCGGATGTGGATGGTTTTATTGTACAGCTTCCTTTACCACGCCAGATAAACGAACACAAAATCATTGAATCTATTTTACCATCCAAAGATGTGGATGGTTTTCACCCGATCAATGTAGGTAGAATGGTTTTAAATTTACCTTGTTATGTAAGCGCTACTCCATGGGGAATTGTTCACCTGATACACCAATATAAAGTAGAAACTGCAGGTAAACATTGTGTTGTAATTGGAAGAAGTCATATTGTTGGTTCTCCTATGAGTATCCTGATGGCTAAAAATACCAGCATTGGAAATTGCACGGTTACTCTTTGTCATAGTAAAACCAAAGACCTTAAATCGCATACTTTACGTGCTGATATTTTAATTTGCGCGTTGGGAAGTCCTGAATTTGTTACTGCTGATATGGTTAAGGAAGGCGCTATAGTAATTGATGTAGGCACTACCCGCGTGGAAAGTACAGAAACCAAATCAGGATACAAATTAAAAGGTGATGTGAAGTTTGATGAAGTAGCTCCGAAGTGCAGTTTGATCACCCCGGTTCCCGGAGGTGTTGGCCCTATGACCATTGCTTCCCTGTTAAGAAACACATTGCTCGCAGCTAAAAGAGAAGTGTATTAGAATAAATCACTTAAGAAGCCTTAAACTTCTTAATTATATGCATATAATATAACTATATGCTATCCCATATTTTACGACGAAGATTTAGAAAAGAAAGAAGAGCATTTTAATTTTACTCTCATAGAAAACTGTTTTTCTATTCTTTTTACCAAACCCTGCACTACAAAAAAACCACACAATTTACTCATTTTCAATACTTAATGGATTTAGGTAGTTGAAAAATTGTCGAAATTCTCCTTGCTTTTTTCGCAGATATTATATTGAGCTTTAATGAATAACAAGCAATTTATTCACTTTTTATTTAAAAAATAATAACTTCGGCAGATTCTTTTTTTATTTGAAACAACAAAAAACAGAAATTAAAATGAAAAAAATGAAAACATTATTCATTGCATTTTTCCTTATGACCTTTATGGTTGGATTTTCACAGGAAAATAAGGGAACTGCTCTTATGCACGAGATGGGCTTGGCAATAAAAATGAAAGATCCAAATGCAGATGCTTCTAAATATGCTGAAGCCGCACTAGGGTACTGGTATTATGACAAATTCAGATTCCTCGATAAACGCAGGGAGATCAATTTCGAAGATGGAAAGGCAGTGCTTGTGCTTTATTCTGCAAATGAAATGTTTAATGATAGTCAAAAACTGGTATCCCCACTTACTATTAAGGATGGAGCTTCTTACCAGGAATACAAACTTGCAATCGCCAAACAGGGAAAGAGTGTAAAACCAATGCCATTGGGCACATGGTTGATAAATAATTAATACGAACTTTTCACAATAAATAATGAAAGAAATGAAAAAAATTACCCTTATATTCATTCTACTTTTAAGCGGGATTACTATTGGTTTCAGTCAGAATTACAATATGGCCAATGGAACAATAAACGCTGGCTGTGCCGGAAATTTTTATGATCCGGGTGGGCCTAACGGTAATCATGGCAATAATCAAAATATTACAGAAACATTTTGTGCGCAAGCGGGCCAGTACCTTACATTTACATTTACTCAATTTACGCTTGGTAACAACGATTATTTATACGTTTATGATGGTTCTTCCACTTCAGCGCCATTGATCGGTAATTTTACGGAAACAACCAATCCTGGCGTATTATGTACATCAACTCCCGGAGGTTGTATAACTTTTGTTTTTCACTCTAACGGATCATCAAACAAGGCGGGCTGGAAGGCAACTCTAGGATGCTCTGCTACTCCTGTAGGAAATGCTGCAGGAACCGGTTGTGGGTCAGCAAACCCGTTTTGTACAGGCACTACTTACAATTTCCCAAATATTACAGGTAATCCAACCGGTTTAGGCGGTTCTGGTTTATTCAATTCAAATCCTAGTAGTATATATGGTTGCCTTGAAGATACGCCAAATCCAGTTTGGTATTACCTGCAAATTGCTAATCCAGGTAACATTGATATCGGAATATCTCAAGTCAGCAATGGCGGAACCCCAATCGACGTTGACTTTATATTATGGGGACCGTTTAGCTCTCTTTCCGCAGGATGCGGTGGGCTTTCAACCAGCAATGATATTGATTGCAGTTATGATCCATCACCAACCGAAGAAGCTAATATTACAGGTGCGCAAACGGGAGAGTTTTATATTTTACTTCTTACCAATTATGATGGTGCTGCAGGACATATAATTTTCTCACAAACCAACAGTGGACCTGGTGCGGGATCAACCAATTGTAATATCATCTGTAATGTTACACCAACCAACTCAGGACCGGTTTGTACCGGCTCAACCTTTAACTTATCAGCTTCCACTGTGTCAGGAGCCACTTACACTTGGACTGGCCCCGGATTACCTTCAGGTGGCCAGGTTGGTCAAAACCTTACCGGGCTTACTCCTCCTACAACACCAGGTACTTATACATACACTGTAGCTGTAGCTTCAGGTTCAAATACTAATTGCACCGCAACTACAACATTAACGGTAAACGCTGCTGCACAAGTAAATCCGGGAACGGCTTCTAATATCA
>DASWXS010000031.1:0-5022 GCA_036405375.1 Bacteroidia bacterium | reverse complement strand
GTAATGTACATACCGATGCAATTGTTTGTAAAAATCCTTACTATAATTGTTCCTGAACATAAGATCAAGATCATCACTGTCTGTCCAGTTGGTTTTATGAACCAGTTCTGATTTTACTTTTTCATAAAATCCGGTTCCGGGCAGGGGATAGGAAACGGAGATGCCAATGTCTTCCGGCATAACTTCCAAAACCATATTCATTGTTTTTTGAATATCTTCCATTGTTTCGCCGGGATAACCGAATTGCAAAAATAATGATGGTTTAATGCCATGTGCTTTGAGTAATCTTGCAGAACGGATGATCTCTTCTACCTTGATACCTTTGTCCATGGCATCCAGCACCTTTTGAGAGCCGCTCTCTGCTCCCATCCAAACATGCTCGCAGCCCGATTCGGCAAGATATTGTATGCTTGATGGTTCCAGTAAGAGATCGGCCCGCGATTGAATTTTGTATTTAACGGAGATGTTCTTTTCTTTTACTAAATCCCTGAATTCCTTTAACCAGTTTGGTTTCAATCCAAATATATCATCTGCAAACCAGATATGCGTGTAACCGAATAGTTGTTGTGTTTCTTCAATCAATTCTACAATATAAGCCGGCGAATGTGCATTGTACCTGTTCCCATAAATGGGTTTTGCGCACCAGTTACATTTGTAAGGGCAACCCCTGGTAGTTACCAGGTTAAAAGTAAAGTATCCGTGCTTATCGATCCATGTTTTTTTATACGGCTCAATATTGACCAGGTCCCACGCAGGTTTTGGGAGGCTATCAAGATTTTTTAGAACGTTACGAGAAGGATTTTTTTGAATATTATTATTTTGAATAAACGCGATTCCATCAACCCGGGCAACTTCACTTTTAAGCTTTATGCTGTCCAATAATTCCAATAATGTTTGTTCTGCTTCACCAATAATGATAATATCTGCTCCGTTCTTAATGTACTCATCAATATGATCGGTAGCATCCGAGCTGGAAACAATAACACTACATCCATACTGTTTTGCGAGCCTCTGCATCTCCCAGGCAGCATCACGCATATTGGTGAGGCACATTTTGGTAAGATAATTAAAACCGTCGTCATAGATCACGAACACATCAGGCCGGAAATAGCTTAGTTTATCTTTAAGCTCATTCGGGTCTTCACAGAACTGAACATCGAATAAATCAACTTCGTATCCGTGCTCGCGTGCATAAGATGCAGCATATAAAGTAGCCAATGGAGCATAAGGTGTTTTAGTTTGCTCCTGCTTGGGGTCAAAATGAAGAAAATAGGAATGTGCGAACAATACTTTCATCTCTTTTCAGGCTGCCACTGTTTTTAATCTTTCCACATCGTTGGTCTGAAGTATTTCTCTTAATTTCTGTTCATGTGCGATTAGCACTTTTTGCTGATACCCGCGTGGGTGATGTTTCGAAACATTTTTCCGCGAACGCATATTCAGATCAAAATCTTCTGCATTAAAATGAGGGAATTTTTTCTTCCACCTTTTTAGGGTGAGCCTGAAAAAATAATTGTCGAGCTTTTCTCCTGCATTACCTTTCATGCAAAATTCGAAAAAGCGTTTCATCCCATTCCTGCTTTCCGGAAAACAATCTTCACAGTCGGGTCTTTTATAATTGGGAGTAAATTGTTCGGTCCAGTTATTTTCTATTCGCATTTTGTCAACCAGTAGCTCATTGCATACAGGTTTAAGGTAATTGATCTCGGTGGCAGTAAAAATACTTTTATCCGGAATTACCATATTCTCTGTATCTACAAAGTAATTGGTACAAAAATATTTCCTGGAATTGAGCAGGAACAATTTCTTGAAGGCGATCAGGAGGCTCCTGCAGATCCATAACCTTCCTTTTTCAGTAATGATAAAATAATCCACATCGCCGTCTGTTTCCATTACTCCTTTCGATAATGAGCCCGAAATGCATACTGCTTTTACAAAAGGAAACCTGGAAATCAGGCGTGTGTATTTTTGCGATTTCTGTAATTCATTAATGGCCCTGTTTTCTTTAACTTTCCGTTCCTGAACAATGGTTGCATCCTGGTCCTTCAAAAAATAAAAGCCGGAATGATTGGAAATAATCCCGATTTCAAGAAGTTCAGATGCTACTTTTTCAACATCCTTGTTGTTTGCGGGTATAGAGCAATTTAACCGGATTTCATCCAGGGTAAGCGGATGTTGAAACACATTAAAATAGCACAGCACGCTAAGAACCGCCTGCTGCAATGGAGTTATTGGAATGTTGTCCTGTTTCAACTGAATTATTTACAAGTGTTAATTTAAAGATATAATTCCATTCCCACCAGATTTTTTTACTAACCGCTATTTTAACTGAGTAGCCGAAAATCCGGGCTATTGATTTGATCTTTTCAATGTCGCAACTATCGGTTAAAAGCATGAAGATTTTGGTTTTTTCGTGGCTGTATTCCGGAAGCTGGTAAAACAGTTTTTTGAAGAATTGACCTTCTTTTCCACAATATCTTCCCTGTTGCTTTTCGTTGCCCGGATCTTTGAAAATAGTTGGAGGATTAATAACAATATAATCAAATGTTTGCCCAGGAATGCGGTCAAACAGGTCGCTGCGATAGATGTGGAAGTTTTCTTCCCCCGAAAGTAAGTGCTCGTTCTTAAAGTAATTGGTTTTTGTATTTCTGAATGCGGCTTTGCTTATGTCGAAGCAGGTAACGTTTGCAAACTGCTGCGCCGCCCAGATACTGATAATCCCGCAACCCATTCCGGGCTCACAGAATGTTTTACCCGCCAGGTCGAAGCGTTGAAGATAGTTTAGCAGGTATTTGGTGCCCGAATAATATTTGGGATGAAAAACGCCGGGATTGATTTGGACAGTTATATTTTCGTATTTATAAAATATGAAGGAACGCAACCTTATTTTTAAGATTGGTTTGGAAAGAAAATAGGCCAGTTTTTTCAGAAGTAGCCGCATGAGATAATGTATATATGGTCATATAGTAAATTAAACGAGCTGAGTTGAAATTGGTTGCTAAATAATTTCCTTTTTCTCTTTATCTCAGTAATTTTACCATTATTTTACAATTATGATGGAGAAAGAGAAAGAAGCATTTGCCCGTTTGTTAAAGATTATGGACGAATTACGTGCCCAGTGTCCCTGGGATATGAAACAAACCATGGATAGCCTCAGGTACCTTACTATTGAAGAGATGTATGAGCTAAGCGACGCTATCATTGAAAAAGATATGAAGGAGATCAAAAAGGAACTTGGGGATATTTTGCTACACATTGTTTTCTATTCTAAAATAGCGAGTGAAACAAACGACTTTACAATTACCGAAGTAATTAATGGTTTGTGTGATAAAATGATCGAAAGGCATCCTCATATTTACGGTGATGTTAAAGTAGCGGGAGAGGAAGATGTAAAACGTAACTGGGAGCAAATAAAATTAAAAGCAGGAAATAAATCGGTTTTAGAAGGCGTTCCGAAAGGCTTACCAGCATTGGTAAAATCTATGCGCATACAGGAAAAGGCAAGGGGAGTTGGATTTGATTGGGAGCATAAAGAGCAGGTGTGGGAAAAAGTAAATGAAGAACTGCATGAGTTTAAAGCAGAAGTGGAAAACAACCCGGATAATGCAGAAAAACTGGAAGACGAATTTGGCGATGTATTGTTTGCAATGATCAATTATGCGCGTTTCAATAATATTAATCCTGAAGATGCATTGGAGCGTACCAACAGGAAGTTCATCAAACGTTTCCAGTACATGGAACAAAAAATAACGGAACAGGGAAAACAATTGAGCGATTGTAAGCTGGAAGAAATGGATAAATACTGGAACGAGGCAAAAGGATTAAAATAGTTTGGAGTTAAAGCCCGAGTAATATAGCCCAGATTGCAATAACAAAAATTCCGAGTATTACACAACCTATAATAGTCAGTACATTCGCCAGTCGGTAAGATCTTTCATAACCACGTTTACCTTTTAGTTTTCTTCGAGCAATGGCTCCCATAATGCAACCTGCAACAAGTAAAGGGCCAAATACCAGGCCTCCAAGTGCCAGCGATAAGCCAAGTTCCGCCTGCCGTTTTGCTTTTTCCAGTTCAGGCGTTCGGTAATTTTGAGGATTAGTATACGGGCGCGGTTGTTGAATGTAATCGTAAGGAGGATCTTTAGGATTTTTTAATTCATCCTTCAGGCCATTAGCATAACGTACTTCTTTTACTTTTTCTGTTTCAATGTAAAATTCAGCTTCATTATCGCTGTCGCAGAGGTAATAATGAATTTTTTCTTTATCAACGCCACTTACTTTTACGATCATCCTCACACCGCTTTTCAGCTGCATAGTGTCACAAACGGTTTCACGTAAACTGGTTTTATCCCCGGAAGAACAATGTTGTGAAGAAGGTTTGCATCCGGCGGAAAAGGAATGTATATCCTCATTTCCATAAGCAAGGGTGGATAACAGAAAACAAAGTACTATAAGCGTATACTTCATTTGATTCGGTACGGATTGTACTATGTAAATATAAGATTATAAAACTAAAAATCCCCGCTGTTTTAACGGGGATTTTGGTTATTTTTTTTTGCTTATTGTTTTTTTTGTCTTGGTGGTTTTCACTGCTTTTTCTTTGGCCTGCTCCGCTTTCAGCTTGATATTGTAACGAATGCAATCCCAATATTCTTTGGTATAACTTACAAAGATCTCAGCCCCTTTTTCAATGTCTTTTTTCGCAACAATAAAACAACGGTTGCCCTCTGTTTCATACACAGCATTGTTTTTTACACCTTTTATACGCGACAAACCTTCTGCATCATTTGCATAACGCGCTATGTGCTCTGGGGTATTGAATGCATCAATGCAATGTTTTTTATTAACGAAGAAAAGATACCCGTCCTCGTCTTTTGCAACCCTGCGTTCGTATTCTTTCCAGTCAATTATTTCTCCAAGATACTCTACGATCTTTGTTCCTTTTTTAATCGGAGACTTTGTGAACAAACCTTTACCGGCATTCGGTAAAATTGATTTTTTTACGATTAATTCCATGCGGGT
>DASWXS010000030.1:0-1673 GCA_036405375.1 Bacteroidia bacterium | reverse complement strand
GCTTCGATTTGATACTTTCCGTCAAAATCGGTCTGAGTTCCTGTTGTTGTCCCCTTGATGATAATGTTGACCCCGGGAATAGGTAAACCACTTTCATCTGTAACAGTACCCGATACTGTTCTTTGCTGTGCAAATGAAATTTGCATCATTAACGCCATGAGCAGCGTTAACAAAACACGGTGCTTTGTTTTCATTGAAAAAGATTTGAGTTAGTCTACCAAATTTCGTATTAAGTATTGTCTAAACCAAATTTTTTATGAAAAAATTTACAGTTTTTGTAATATTTTTTGAATTCCTGTAAGGTGTAAGTGTTAAAACCTTGCTTTAAAGCTAAGATGGACTATGGAGTTAGATAGCCTGATTGACTGCTCCTTAGTGCTTCCGTTGGCGTAAATGATGTTAAATAGCCCTGTTTTTGTTAACAGCCCGAAACCAAATCCCAATCCGAGCAGGTTGTTTTTTGTTTGGGATGTCTCATCCTGGAAATAGCCATAATCGGTAATGGAATGTACATATATGCCGGGGGACAATACATATCTGTACTCTGCCATAAGTGCCGTAAGCATATTTGCCTGCAGGCTGTTTTCATTAAAGCCTCTTATTGAGTTGATGCCTCCAAACCGATAAAGCTCATTAATAATATAAGTGTCGCTTTCGAGGTAGTAGTTTTGGCTCTTTAAGTTAACAATGTTCTTTTTGTTCAGGTAGAGGTTGTGTGTGATATTGATTTGGGCAAAGTATTGGCTTGTATCGCCTGTTTTTGCATCCCGGTTCCCGGCGCCTGCTTTTATGAGTAAAGTGGTTTTTTCCGGAAACAGGAAGTCGTCAAACGTATAGGAATTGAATTCATAGGTTGAAGTAATAAACGAATTACTGTAATCGCTTATCGTGGCGTTGTTGAGGTTCTGGATATCCACCGATTGTGATTGCCGGTAACCCAAAAACAACTTTGAATTATAATTGAAGTAGTAGCCAACATTCAGGTCGGTAATGGTGTTCTGGAATGTGCTGTCCTGTTTGAAGATCTGGAGGCTCGCTTTTATCCCTATAGGGCTCCTGAATATATAAGGTAGCTCAAGAGAAGTGTTGAAGGTGGTTTGCTCCTGCCCGTCACTCTTCCAGAACAGGTTAAATTTCTCTCCGGTGTTCAATACATTATTAAGGAGTAAGTCTACGTATCCGGTGAATATTACTTTGTTTTCATCGTCGTTGGCAAATCCTATAAAGCCGTCAAAGGTATTGGGCCTGGCCTTTTCGAGATAGACATATACTTTTGTGCTGTCTTCCTTAAATAGTATTTCGGGGTAGCGCACCTGGTTTACGAACCGGAGGGCGTTAAAGTCATTGTGTATCCTTTCGAGTGTTTGCTGATTGAATACTTTTCCTTTGTACTGCCGTGCAATATTACGGCGTATGCCTTCAGGGAATTTCTTGTAGCCTTCAAGGACTATGTCGTTCAGCGTCCGCAGCTTTTCTGTCGTTACGTTAAGGGTAGCGTATAAAGTATTTTCTTTTGCAGTATAATCTGTAAGCTGCATTGAGCTTAGGGAGTAGCCTTGTCTTTCGAGAAGCGCTATATTATTATTCATGTAAGCTTCAACACCAGCCAGAGCAATCGTTAAAGTGTCCCTGTCTATGGCGAGCAGCTTTTTTGTTTCGGTGCTAAGATTTCC